>DATEAV010000245.1:0-12238 GCA_035288185.1 Anaerolineales bacterium
GTCGGTGATCGGTTACTCGGTGATCGGTCGTACGGCGCTCTGGTGCCATGGCGCTAAGGCACCAAGTCCCGATCACCGATCACTGATCACTCCAAGGATTGAGGGACCCGCGTTGAGAAGGCCTCCATGTTCAGCAAAGTCCTGATCGCCAATCGGGGTGAGATCGCAGTGCGCATCCTCCGGGCGTGCCGCGAGCTCGGCCTGGAGACGGTCGCCGTCTACTCGGAGGCCGATCGCTCGGCGCTTCACGTCCGCTATGCGGACGAGGCCTATCTGATCGGCCCGGCACCTTCGCGCGAGTCCTACCTGCGCGCCGACCGAATCATCGAGGTCGCCCGGCGCGCCGGGGCGGGGGCGATCCACCCGGGGTATGGGTTCCTGGCCGAGCGGGAGGATTTCGCCCGCGCGGTGGAGGAGGCCGGCCTGGTTTTCATCGGGCCAAAGCCCTCGGCCATCGCCGCCATGGGTGACAAAGGGGTGGCGCGCTCCACGGTGGCGGGGGCCGGCGTCCGGGTGGTGCCTGGCACGGAGGGCGAGGGGAATCTGCGCGACGATGAGATCATCGCCATCGCTCCCCAGGTGGGTTTCCCACTTCTGATCAAAGCCACCGCCGGGGGAGGCGGCAAAGGGATGCGCGAGGTGCGCCAGGCCAGCGAGCTTCCCTCCCTGATCCACGCCGCCCGGCGCGAAGCCGAGGCCGCCTTCGGCGACGGCAACGTCTACCTGGAGAAGCTGGTGGCGAGCGCCCGCCACATCGAGTTCCAGATTCTGGCGGATAGCCATGGCGGCGTCATCCACCTCGGTGAGCGCGAATGCTCGCTCCAGCGCCGGCACCAGAAGCTGCTGGAAGAATCGCCCTCGCCATTCCTCGGCGAAGATGATGACCTGCGGAAGCGCATGGGCGAGGTGGCCTGCAAGGCCGCCCAGGCGGTGGGCTACCTGAACGCCGGGACCATCGAATTCCTCGTCGACAAGGATCGCAACTTCTTCTTCCTCGAAATGAACACGCGCCTCCAGGTGGAGCATCCGGTCACGGAGGTTGTCACGGGCGTCGATATCGTCAAGGAGCAGATCCGCATCGCCCGCGGGCGCAAGCTCCGCTACACCCAGGACGACATTCGTCTGATGGGCTGGGGGATCGAGTGCCGGATCAACGCCGAAGATCCCTACAACAGCTTCCTCCCCTCCACCGGTAGGATCAGCCAGATCATCCCGCCCTCCGGCCCGGCCGTGCGCGTCGACACCGGCGTCTACCCCGGCTTCGAGATCTCGCCTTACTACGACTCGCTGGTCTCCAAGCTGATCTGTTGGGGCGAGACCCGCGGCGAGGCGATTCTGCGGATGCGCCGGGCACTTGAGGAATACCGCATCCTCGGCGTCAAGACCAACATCCCCTTCCACCAGCGGATCATGGACTCCCACCGCTTCATCGCAGGCCAATACGACACCCGCTTTGTCGAGGAGCGGTTCTCCATCGATCTGGCCGAGGAAGGGATCGAGACCTATCCGGAGACCGCCGCCATCCTTGCCACCCTGGTGGCCCATCGATTCGGGCAGCAGGCGGCACAGATCATCCGTCCCGGCGAACGCGACACGAGCAACTGGAAGTGGGTGGGCCGCTGGGAGAGGATGCACCGCTGATGTGGGCAAGCGGGACGGAGAAGTGACCATGGGGTGATCGGTGATCGAGCACCCAGTGCCTGGGCGCCCTGGCAGCCGGGAACCGAGTAACCGATCACCGAGTAACCGATCACCGTTCACTGAGTCTAGGACCCCTCCCATGAGATACATCGCCACTGTCGGCGACAAGACCTACGAGATCGAAATCAACAACGAAGGCGAGCTCACCCTCGGTGGCCGCCGACTGGCGATGGATCTGCAATCGGTGGCTGGGCAGCCCGTCTACTCGCTGATCATTGACGGCCGCTCCTTCGAAGCCTATGTCGTCCCCGGCGATGAAGGCATGGAGGTGGTGCTAGCGGGGCGTCTCTACCATGTCTTGGTCGAGGACGAACGGCTGCGCCGGCTGCGCCAATCCTCCACCGGCCTCACGGTGCGCGCCGGCGAGTTCCACCTCAAGGCCCCCATGCCCGGCCTGGTGGTCGCCGTGCCCGTCGAGGAAGGGCAGAAGGTGGAGCGGGGAGCCGATCTGGTGATCCTCGAATCGATGAAGATGCAGAACGAGCTCAAGGCGCCTCGCGAGGGCACGGTGGCCCACATCCGTGTCCGCCCTGGCGACCGGGTCGACCAGAACCAGATCCTCATCAGCCTGGGTTAGCCGAGCCGGTCCTCCGTCACTGCGCGCAGGCGGCGCTGACGGTGGCCGGCGAGAAATCGAAAAGTGAGCCTGCCGATGCCCGCCACTCCCGAATGGCTGCGAGCCGCGTTCGAAGCCTGGGCGTCTCGCTCGCTCCTCCCCACTCTCGAACAGACCGCCGAACGCAAGCCGCGCTTCGAAACCTCGTCCGGTATTCCGCTCGAGCTCCTCCACCTGCCCGAAGATCCGGACCCGGACTACCTCGAACGCCTCGGGTTTCCCGGCGAGCCGCCCTTTACCCGGGGCGTCCAACCGACGATGTACCGCGGCCGCCTCTGGACGATGAGGCAATACGCCGGCTACGCCACGGCCGAGGAGTCCAACCGCCGCTTCCGCTTCCTGCTCGAGCAAGGCCAGACCGGCCTCTCGGTGGCCTTCGACCTGCCCACCCAAATCGGCTACGACGCCGACGATCCGCTTGCCGCCGGCGAGGTGGGCAAGGTGGGCGTCTCGATCTCGTGCCTCGACGACATGGCCCGTCTCCTGGAGCGGATTCCGCTCGACCGGGTATCGACCAGCATGACGATCAACGCGCCGGCGGCGATCCTGCTGGCGATGTACATCGCCGTCGCGCGGCGTCAGGGCGTACCGCCGGCCGAGCTGCGGGGGACGATTCAGAACGACATCCTGAAAGAATACATCGCCCGGGGCACCTACATCTTTCCCCCGGGCCCGGCGATGCGCCTGATCACCGACGTGCTCGCCTATTGCCACGACCATGTGCCCCACTGGAACACGATGTCGATCTCTGGCTACCACATCCGGGAGGCGGGCTCAACCGCGGTCCAGGAGGTCGCCTTTACATTGGCCAACGCCATCGCCTACGTGGAGGCGGCGCGGTCGGCCGGCCTGGCCGTGGACGACTTCGCCCCGCAGCTGGCCTTCTTCTTCAATGCACACAACAATCTGCTCGAGGAAGTGGCCAAGTTCCGGGCGGCGCGCCGCCTCTGGGCACGGATCATTCGCGGCCGCTTCGCCGCCGCCAACCCCCTCTCCTGGCGCCTGCGCTTCCACACGCAGACCGCCGGATCCACCCTTACGGCCCAGCAGCCGGAGAACAATATCGTCCGCGTCACACTGCAGGCTCTGGCGGCGATCTTCGGCGGCACCCAATCCCTGCACACCAACAGCATGGACGAGGCCCTGGCCCTTCCCACGGAGAACGCCGTCCGCCTCGCTTTGCGTACCCAGCAGGTGATCGCCTTTGAATCCGGCGTGGCCGACAGCGTCGATCCTCTGGCCGGCTCTTACGTCATCGAATACCTGACCGACGAGATCGAGAAGCGGGCCGAGGCCTATCTTCAGCGGATCGACGAGCTCGGCGGCGCCCTGGCGGCGATCGAGACCGGCTATATCCAGAGGGAGATCCAGGAGGCCGCCTATCGTGCCCAGCAGGCGGTGGAGTCCGGGCAGGATACGGTGGTCGGGGTGAATGCCTTCCGGGCGGATGAGGCCCTCCACCTCGAGCGCCTGCGCGTCGACCCGCTGATCGAGCGGGCACAGGCAGATCGGCTGGCGGCGCTGCGAGCTCGCAGGGAGCCCTCGCGCGTCGCCGAGACACTGGGCCGCCTCGAGGCGGCCGCCCGCGGCGCCGAGAATCTGATGCCGGTCTTCGTCGCGGCCGTCGAGGCCGATCTCACCCTGGGCGAGATCTGCGGGGTCTTACGGGGGACCTGGGGGGAGTATCGGCCGCCGCCAACCTTGTAGCGCACTTGGCGCGTGAGATTGCTGTCATCACCTCCCGTGCCTGCGCAACGAGGAATGGTGATCGAGGAATGGTGATCGGTGATCAGTGATCGGTAAACAGGGATCAAAAACGGGACCCACCGATCACTGAGTAACCGAGTAACCGATCACCGATCTCCGAGTAGCCGATCACCCTCTTCCCTTGAGGCCTCTATGCCATCGGTCCTACGCATCCATCACGTCGCCCTCGTTGTCCATGACCTCGACGACGCGCTCGCGTTCTGGCGCGATACGCTCGGCCTCGCCGCCCCCAGCATCGAGCACATCCCGGAGCAGCAGTCGGAAATCGCATTTCTTCCGCTGGGGGAGTCGGAGCTCGAGCTGGTGCGCCCAACGACCACCGAAAGCGGCGTTGCCCGCTTCCTGGCCAAGCGCGGCCCGGGGATGCATCACGTCTGCCTCGAGGTTGCCGACCTCGACGGCATGCTGGCCCGCTTGCGCGAGAGGGATGTCCGGCTGATCAACCCCGAGCCGCTGACGGGGGAAGATGGACGCCGAATGGCCTTCATCCATCCGGAGAGCGCCTTCGGCGTGCTCGTCGAGCTATACGAGCTGCCGGCCCCGGCGGGGTAGCGGCTTGGGAGACCGAGAAACCGGGTTCCTGCGGGAAACCCGGTTTCTTTCTTATCGCGTGTGCTTGTGGGTGTGAAATGGACTTGGCAACGGAACACAACACAAACTACGCTCGCCGATCCTGCGACGACGGTCGTTGGCGGTGTCAAGAATGAGAACGCGCGGCAGGCTTGGCGCGATGCTCGAGGAGCCCGCGATCCGCATGCTATAATCCCAGCCCCTAAGCCTTTCGCGGGAGGAGCGGATGTACGACAAGTCTTCGCTCGATGAGCTCCGCCGGGCCCTGGAACGCTGGGAGGAAACGACGCTCCAACAGTCCCAGGCGCGGCTGGCGGAGCGGGAGCCGTCGTTCATCACCACATCGTCGGAACCCGTGGCGCGACTGTATACACCGCTCGACGTTGCGGATCTCAACTACACCCGCGACCTGGCGCTTCCCGGCGAGTATCCCTTCACCCGCGGCGTCCACCCCACCCTCTACCGCAGCAAGTTGTGGACCATGCGCATGTTCGCCGGGTTTGGCACGGCCGAGGAGACGAACGCGCGGTTTAACTACTTGCTCGACAAGGGACAGACGGGCCTCTCCGTCGCCTTCGATCTCCCCACGCTGATGGGCTACGATACGGATTCTCCCGAGGCGGAAGGCGAATTTGGCAAGTGCGGCGTGGCCGTTTCGTCGCTCCAGGATATGGAGATCCTCCTCCAAGGAATTCCGCTCGACAAAGTCTCCACCAGCATGACGATCAACTCCCCGGCGGCCGTCATCTGGGCGATGTACATCGCCACGGCGGAGAAGCAAGGCGTGCGGCCCGACCAACTGAGGGGGACGATCCAGAACGACATCCTCAAGGAGTATATCGCCCAGAAGGAGTTCATCTTCCCGCCCGAGCCTTCGATGCGCCTGGTGGTCGACACGATCGAGTTCGGCAGCTCCGACCTCCCGCAGTGGAACACGATCTCGATCTCCGGCTATCACATCCGCGAGGCCGGCGCGACTGCGGCGCAGGAACTGGCTTTCACGCTGGCGGACGGGATGGAGTATGTACGCTGGGCGATTCGCCGCGGTCTGGAAATCGACGAGTTCGCCCCGCGGCTTTCCTTCTTCTTCAACGCTCACAATGACTTCTTCGAGGAGATTGCGAAGTATCGCGCCGCGAGGCGCATATGGGCGCATGAGATGCGCGAAACGTTCAGGGCCAAAGATCAACGGTCGTGGTTGATGCGCTTCCACACGCAGACCGCCGGCGTCAGCCTCACCTCCCAACAGCCCGAGAACAACGTCGTCCGTGTGGCCGTTCAGGCGCTGGCGGCGATCCTGGGCGGCACTCAGTCGCTCCACACCAACTCGATGGACGAGGCCCTCGCCCTTCCCTCGGCTCACGCCGCCACGATCGCCCTGCGCACCCAGCAGATCCTGGCCGAGGAGTCGGGCGTAGCCAATACCATCGACCCGCTGGGCGGCTCCTTCTTCGTCGAGGCACAGACCCGTCGGCTGGAAACGCAGGCGCTCGAGTATTTCCGCCGCATCGACGACCTCGGCGGCGTTCTTCCAGCGATCGAGGCCGGGTTCTTCCAGGGTGAGATCGCCGACGCCGCATTCCGCTATCAGCGCGAGATCGATGATAAGCGGCGCCTGATTGTGGGCGTCAACGCCTATCAGGACGAGCAGCCGCTGCGGATTCCACTGCTGGAGATGGATCCCGCCGGCTACCAGCGCCAGGCAGAGCGCCTGCGCCGTCTGCGCGCCTCCCGCGATGCGGGCGCGGTGGGGCAGGCCCTCGACCGGCTGCGCCTGGCCTGCCAGGGCGCCGAGAACACCATGCCCCACATCCTGCGGGCCGTCCACGCCTACGCCACCCTGGGCGAGATCATCGGCGTGATGCGAGACGTCTTCGGCGCCTACACCGAGACCGCGCGCATCTAGCCATTGCCGAGCCGCGTCGTCTTCGCGGCGCCGTCATCCACGCTCGATCGAGAGAAGAGGCGACGGACCTCGATGCAAACCGCCGATCCCGCACGTCCTCTTGCCCTGGCCTTGATCCTTCCGTTAGCCCTGGCGCTGGCCGCCTGCTCCGGAGGCGGGAACGCCACGGACGCCGCCGCAGTGAGCCCCGCCCCTGCTTCCGCCACTCCCTCGCCGCCCCCAACCCCCCTGCCCTCCGCGGTGCCCAGCTCGACCCCCTCGCCGCCGGCGGGATGCCTCGAGACACATGGCCGGATCGAGATCACCGAGCTCAGCACCGACCTCGTCCCGCGGCCGCTGGAAGTCCGGGTCTATTTCCCGCCCTGCTATGATCCTGAGCCGGAGACGCCTTATCCGGTCCTGATCATGCTCCACGGCCAGACCTACACGGCCGACCAATGGGATCGCCTCGGGCTGGACGAAGCCGCCGATGCGGCGATCGTCTCAGGCGAATCGCGCCCCTTCCTTATCTTCATGCCCCTCGAGGAGGACACCGAGCGCGACCCGGCGGAATCCAACTTCGACGTCGTCGTGACAGAGGCGTTGCTTCCCTGGATCGAGGCGAATTATCCGGCCTGCCAGGAACGGGCATGCCGAGCGGTGGGGGGCCTTTCGAGGGGCGCCACCTGGGCTGTCCACATTGGGCTCCTCCAGCCGGAGATTTTTGGCTCGATCGGGGGGCATAGTCTCACGCCCTTCTTCGGCGACGTCTACCGCCTGCCGTATTGGCTGATGCGCACCACGGCCGGAGAGCTTCCCCGGTTCTACCTCGACATGGGCGAGGACGATTGGTTCAGGGAAGCGCTGGCGGAATTTCGCGCCGCGATGACCGAAAACGGCGTCGCCTTCGAATGGCATCCCGGCGCCGGCACACATGACGAACTCTATTGGGGGAGCCATGTCGCCGACTACATCCGTTGGTATGCCTCGGGATGGCCCCCGGCGCCGTAGGCCGGACGGCGTGGCGGCGTCCGGCCAACAAGGAGATCCCCGATGATGATCCGTGTGATCCCGAGCCGTCTCGCGGCTTTCCCCCTTGCCGCGGCACTCGTCCTGGCATCCTGCAACCTCCCCCTTCCCGCCGGCGAGCCCTCCCCGACGCCGCCCCCCGCTGCGACCGCCGTGCCGCTGCCCACCGAGACTCTTCCTGAGCCCACCTTCGAGCCCACACCGCCCGGCGCCTCGCCCACGGCTCCGGCCACCCCGACGCTCGTACCCCCTCCGGGAGGGGTCAGCCTGCAATGCGACGGCACGTTCCAGCGCTTTCGGTTGACCGACGCAGGCGTAGCGGGGAGGACCGCCTCGGTGGACAGTTGGGACGGGTCTTCATGGGTGAATGTTTGGAACTGGGCCGGCGGGGATCCGATGATCAAGCAGATCGAAGACGAGGCCGGCCTGTATTCCTTCGGCGGCTGCGAGCAGCTCGTTGTCATCCCCGAACGGTTCGTCGGCTCGGGCGCGATCCTTCAGCTCACGATACACCGCTGGAACGGTGCCGGGCTGACCGAAGTGTTCTTCCTCGACGGCGTCCATGGGAGCTGGAGCCTGACGGGGGACGGATTCTTGTTTGAGGAATCGGTCTACCTGTACGGCGAGCCAAACTGCTGCCCGTGCAACCGCCAATACCTGCAGTACTCTTGGAACGGCGCCGCCTTCGATCAGACGGGGTCGGCGGTCAATCCCACGTACACCGGCACGCCACCGGCGGAATGCACACCGTAGTCCTGCCCGGAGGGAGCCCTGTGGAGGTGGTGCCGGGCAGATCGCGCACCAGGGGTCGTCGCAATGCCGGGTCGGGACCCGGGCCGCGGCGGCAGCGCGCTGTCAGGCAAGAATAAGGGCCCGCAGCGATGAAATCACGAAGCGCTCTTGCCCTGTGGACTCAAAGAACATTCTGGGGCATCTATCCGGTCGCCCTGTACTATGGAATGGTCGCGCTCGAGAGGTCAGTCGACTTGCGCCGGTATCTTGGCCCGGATCCACTAGGAAGCAAGGTCATCAAGCTCTTCATCTTCGCTGGCGCGAGCATGTTGCTTTTTGGTTGGGTCGGCGGTGTATTGGAGTACTTGGAACGGCGTTCGGCCATCCATCCGCAGTTGGCCAGGGTGCTATATCAGCCATTGATCTATCCTTTGGAATACTTCTGGTTCTCCTTCCCCCTGCTCTTCCTGTCGTCGGTTGACCTCCATCCACTTGGCAGGAACCCCTGGTACATCCTCTTCCTCGTTGTAGTGGCCAGTTTCGGCGGCTCGGCCGTGGCGGGATGGACGAGGGTGGAGGAACCGAGCCTGTTCAAGTACGTGTTCTTCGGCGCCTTCTTTCGCAGCATGCTCATGGCCGTGCTCTCCTTCGCCTCAATTGTTGTATTCCTGATCGTCCGATAGTCTGCAACGGTCACGTCAGACAGGTCGGCCTGGCGGAGGCGTTGTCCGGGTCGTGCAGGAGAGTTTCCCGGACGGCGCGAGCCGGCCCCCCTTCCGGTCGCCCGCACGACTCGTCGGAACGGGATCAGCCGACACCACCGAAATAGCGCACCGCATCCTCCAGGACCATCTTCGTCTGGATCACAAACTCCTCCCGGACGCTCGGCGTGAGGCCCTCCATGAACTGATGGAGATCCTGCTGGAAATTCGGCAATGGCTGGCGGGTGCAGTGCTCGAGCCAGAGGATGGCATTGCGTCGGTAGGGCTCGCGGAGCGAATCGACGCGCTCCACGAGCGTTTCGACGGGAGATCTCCCGTTGGGATCCATGGTGCGGACTCCCTCCCTGAAGGCGGCTTGGCCGGGCTTCCCCGCCCTGGGCTCCGCCTGCGACGAGGGAGGGAGGATGCAATCTTCAGGCCACGCGCCCCCACTGTCCCACCTGCCCAGGGCACGCAGGCGGCCCCTTTCTGATACGATCGAGGCATGAAGCGGGAACCGGCCTACCTTCGGCTCCTTGGGCCGGGCGAGCTGGGCCGCCGGGCCGAAGAGGCTCGCCGTCACGAGGCCGCCTGCGACCTGTGCGGCCGATACTGCGGCGTCGACCGCCGTTCCCGGACCGGCGGCTGCCGAACCGGGACGGTGGCCCGGCTTGCGTCTTTCGGCCCCCATCATGGCGAGGAAGACCCGCTCCGGGGTTGGGGCGGATCCGGCACCCTCTTCTTCGCCTGGTGCAACCTGCGCTGCCAGTACTGCCAGAACCACAGCATCAGCCAGTCCCCGTCCGGGCCCGAGGTGGAGGCGGCCGGCCTGGCGTCCGCCATGCTCACCCTGCAGGCCGCCGGCTGCCACAACATCAACCTGGTCTCGCCTTCCCATGTGGTGGCCGAAATCCTGGAGGCTGTGGCCCTGGCCGCGGAGAGTGGGCTGCGGCTGCCGCTGGTCTACAACACCGGCGGGTTCGATTCGCCGGAGGCCCTGGCGCTGCTCGACGGCGTCGTCGACATCTACATGCCCGATATGAAGTACAGCGACAGGCTGACGGCCCGGACGCTCTCGCGGATCGGGGACTACCCGGAGGTGAATCGTGCCGCGGTCCGGGAGATGCACCGCCAGGTGGGCGATCTCACCGTCGACGAGGATGGAGTGGCCGAGCGAGGGCTTCTGATCCGCCACCTGGTGCTGCCCGGCGGGCTCGCGGGGACTGCGGAGGTCATGCGCTTCATCGCCGAGGACATCTCGCCAGACACCTATGTAAACCTCATGGCGCAGTACCGCCCTGCTTATCGGGCTCGGGAGCACCCTGCTCTCGATCGCCCTCTCACGCCTGAGGAGTACGCCGAGGCGTTGGACACGGCCCGGCGCGCGGGCCTGCGCCGTCTCGACCGGCGGTGGATCTGAGCGGGCGCCCCCCCAGGGCTCACGCCGAATCCCTCTGCCTAACGTGGAAGCCTTCACAGGCGCGGTTGAGACGAAGCATCGAAACTGCTCAATGCTTCGCCCCTACACATACGCGACGCGAGGCGCCCGAGGGAATCCCTGCCCACACCTCCGAACGCGCTCCGTGAAAGACACCCCTCTCCCGGCCGGACGCGTAGTCCGGACGGCGCGCGCCCAAGCGCTCGCCCGACGAGACGCACTCGGGGGAACCCTGCCCACGCTTCCTAACGCGCCCCATGAAAGAGAGGCCCGTCCCGCCACGGAAACCGTTTGGGCGCACGGCGTGCGCCCAAACCCTCGCCCAACGAGACGCGCTCCGGGGAACCGTGCCCATGATACCGAATGCGGTTCCGCGATGGAGGGGCCCGTCCCGCCCCCTACACACGCGTGCGGGAGGCCTACCTGGGAGAGCCCTCCATACGCCCCTGAATGCGGTTCTCCGAAGGGGCAGGCCCGTCCCGCGCACGAACGTGTAGGGGCAGGCCGTGCGTCCCTACGCTCACATCGTCGTCTCCCAATGCCCGCCAACTAGCCCAGCTGGGTCCGCCACGGCGCCAAAGCAGAGAGGGCCCTGCTCCTGCACAATCGTAGGGGCGACCCGGCGGGTCGCCCCTACATCATCGCCGTGCGGCGTCTCGCAGGCTGCCCTAGTACAGAAACATCGGCTTGCGCTCGATCTCCCGAATCCTCGGGCGGTAGGCCTCGACGTCGTACAACTCCTCAACGTCGACCTTCCTGGCCCCGGCGCGTACCTCCGTCAGCGGCACGTCGGCGTACGACCCACCGCGCAAAGCCACCAGCCGTCCCGAAACGCCCCGCGCGACAAGATCGGCTGCGAGCGTGCCGTAGTTCATCGCCACCATCAAGTCGAGCGCGTCGGGCGGCCCGGAGCGCATCAGGTAGCCCACCTGCTGATAGATGATCCCCACTCCGGTGAGCCCCTTGAGCATCTCGGCGGCGTCCTGGCCGACGCCCCCCAGCTTCTTGTGGCCGAAGGCGTCCGCCTCGCCGCGCTCGACGATCCCGCCGCCGATCATCTGCGCGCCTTCGGAAATCGTCACCATCGAGTAGCGGCTCGGGTTGCTCCGCCGGTCGTCCATCAGAAATCGCGCCAGTTTCTCCGGTTCGAAGGGGACCTCGGAGATCACGCAGCGATCGGTCCCGGCCAGATAGGCGGAAATCAGCGAGGTCTCGCCGCTGTTGCGACCGAAGAGCTCGATCACAGCGATCCGCTCGTGCGAACCGCTGCTGGTGCGCAGGCTGTGGATGAACTCGACGCTGCGCGAGACCGCTGTGGAGAAGCCAATGCAGTAGTCGGTCCCCGCGACGTCGTTGTCCATCGTCTTAGGGATTGCCACGACTGGGACGCCTTCATCATGGAGACGGAGCCCGTAGGAGAGCGTATCGTCTCCGCCGATCGGGATCAGGGCATCGACCTGAAGGCTTCGGATCACCTCAAGGATGTGAGGCGTGAAATCCTGCACTCCCTCACCCTTCACCGACTCCTTGAGAGACGGCGGGGCGTCTTTGGCCTTCACCTTGGCGGGATTGGTGCGGGAGGTGTGAAGGAACGTGCCTCCGGCCCGATCCACTCCCCGGACGTTGTCGGGCGTGAGCACAAGCGTGTGCTCGCCCACCGAGGCGGGGTCACCCGGTTGGCACTCGAGCAGCCCCGCCCAACCACGCCGGATCCCGAGCACCTGATGACCCCCGCCCGAGACACGCCTCACAACCGCCTTGATGGCCGCGTTCAAGCCCGGGACGTCGCCGCCACCCGT
>DATEAV010000246.1:0-6719 GCA_035288185.1 Anaerolineales bacterium
CACTTCGCCGTCCACGCCAGGGCCATGAGCCGGTTTGAGATGCTCCTCGGCCTCGGGGAGGGAGCGTAGCCATGAAAGTGATCGTTGTCGGGGGAGGCAAGACGGGCTCGCAGCTCGCTGCCCAGCTTCTGGGCGAAGGTCATGAGGTGAGAGTCGTCGACGACCGGCCGGCGGTCGTCGAACGATTGCGGCACGAGCTCCCCGAGGGGGTCGTCCTCGAAGGCGACGGCTCGTCGCCGAGCATCCTCGAGGCTGCGGGAATTGAGGGCGCCCAGGTGCTCGCCGCGGTCACCGGCGATGACGATGCCAACCTGGTGATCACGACGATCGCCCGGTTTGAATTCGGCGTGCCGCGGGTGATCGCCCGGGTGAACAATCCGAAGAACGCCTGGCTCTTCACGCCGGAGATGGGCGTCGACGTCGCCATCAATCAAGCCGACCTCCTGGCGAAGCTCATCGCCGAGGAGATGTCGCTGGGCGACATGATGACTCTCCTCAAGCTTCGCAAGGGCGAGTATTCCGTCGTCGAAGAGAAGGTGGATCCCCGGGCGGCCGTCGTGGGAAAGACCGTGAGCGAGGTGGTGCTCCCCAAGGACTGCACCCTGATCGCGGTGATCCGCAAGGGGGAGTTGATCGTGCCCCATGGGGACACCGTGTTTCAGCCGGTGGACGAAGTGCTCGCCCTGGTGCACGGCTCGGCGCTCTCGCAGCTGGCGGCTCTGCTCGGCCCGCCGGGACGGCCGGCGAGGCCGTAGGCCGCGCTCTGGGGCTGGGAGCTGCGGGGGTGGTGCTCGCTGGCGCCGACCGCCGGCCGATCACGCCGGCGCTCGAGGGGCGCGTCTGGCTCGCCGGCTTTCAGCCCAACCGGCCCGCCGTCGGCGTCCAAGACCACCTCTGTGCGCGCATGCAGTGGAATATGGGCCGGGCCGCCCAATGCCGCCATGGACGTAGACCGCAAGGAGACCGCGCCGGGTATCGCCTCCGAACGGCACGCTCAAGTGAGGGTACTGACCAGGTAGCTCGTGAGGTAGGATGCCGCGAGACCAAAGAGAAAGCTGAGCAAGGTCCCGACAATCACGTATTCGACCTCCTTCCGGCTGGCGCCTGCGCCGATGTCGCCGAACCGGAGCAGGGACTTTGCTGCAAGGAGAAAGCCAATGAACGCCGAAAGCGAGAATGCTTCGTGAAGTCAATGGCGAAGTGGGTTATGAGCATCACGATAGGCACATACCATTCGAGCCAGAGTCCAACCGCCGCATAGCTGAGCGCAGCCGCCACGCCGGAGTGCTTCAACAGGATGGCAACCCGTCCCTTCTGCTGGACGTCGCGATCAGTTTGGAGGAGAAAGTCCGACACGATATGGGCGAAGGTCAGTGAAGCAAGGGCGTGCGATTGGAGTGTAGCGGTCATATGTAGGTCTATCCACGGCGCCTAGGGGGAAACAAGGCTGTCAACTTGTACTCTTTGTTCACAAGTCCGGTAGCATGTAACCACCACTAGGTCTTCACTGAGGCTGGTCGGTCGTACTCCCGTGCGCTCCGCTCGAACAACACTAGAGCAGCGTGGATCGCGTTCCACCCGGCGCGATCCAGATGCTGCGCAACTGCCTGTTGGCTTGCACTGCGCCGGAACCATTGGGTGGAGATCTTGACTTGGCTCCAGTCTAGCAGCTTCCCGCAAACGGCGTATGCCTGGCGATCCGTCCAGCCTTTCGCCAGAACGTCGATCAACTGCAGCAACACATTGACCGTTTCGACGTCGAGGCGGGCGAGGTTGGCGGGTGCGCCGAAGGCCATTCGCCTTGACCGCCCCATCTTGTCGAGTGCGAGACCCGATAGCCGGAAAGCCTCTCCGTCTCCGACGGCCGGTCGCCCCTTGGGAATGAACGCGATGTTGCCTATGCCGATTGCGATGGTTGAGAAACAACGAACTGCCAGCTGTCCCCCCTGAAGATCTCCACGTCAGTCGGGATGAGCCCAGGAAAGCGGGATCGAAGCTCATTGGATCCGCGAAGTATGATCCTGGGGAGATTGGCTCGTCGGCCAAGAGAGAGTTGCGATGAGCCCACAATATCCCCCGTCACAACTGCGTAGTAACTGTCTTTGCGTATTCTCATGTCCAGCAATCTTACTGCCGTGGATACGGAGGGGCGGATACAACTTACACCACTTGTTTTCCGAGAATACAAGTGCGCCCGCTTGTTTCCACGGCATCCCTGCCTCAAACGCCTTCGACTTGCAAGGGACACCGCCAGCCCAGGGCCCCAGATGAACCAGCACTCACGGTTGCCTCGCCCTCTTGACACCCCACACGAAAAGCCACGCAATCCCGCCATCGACATCGCCGCCCTGGAATGGAGACCGCCTGAGGAGGTCTTCGACCTCCGCACGCGTGTAGGAGGCCCTCAGCGATCCGAGAGGCTCTCCTACGCGCCTCAGCTGCCTTGGGACGATGAAGGTTTGAGCGAACACCATGAGGAAGTAGAACAGCCGCCTGGCGTCTCTTCTCAGGTCGAAGAGCAAGAACCGCCCGCCTGGCTTGAGGACCCGATGAACCTCGGCGAGGGCCTGGCCCGGGTCTGACCAGTGGTGAAGAGAAAGGGTGCTCAGGGCGACATCGAGAGATGCCTCTGGGAGCGGAAGGCGGGCGATATCGCCCTCTCGGAATTCAAGGCGCGAGGAGAGGCCCAGAGCCGAGGCGTTCGAAGCGGCTGCTTTCACCATCTCCTGCGAGGTATCGATCCCTAGGACTTTGAGCTCCGGATACCGGAGGGCGACAAGAGCGGTGAGCAGACCCGGGCCGCAGCCGATATCAGCGAGGACCCCGCATGGGGGTCGCTCAGACAATTTCGAGACGATGATCCGGCGCAACGCCTGAAACTGCGGCATCCGGCTGATGCGATCATAGGCCCGCGCCACCTGGGGATCCTCGATCCCCTCCGGGCCGGGCGCTCGGGGAATTCGAATCCGAGGCCACCCGATTGCGAAGAGCACAACCATCGCGAGAGCGATAAAGAAGACGGCAAGTGGCACGGAGTCCCGCTCCTTTCCCGCCTAGTGGGCAGCCCATGACGGAGCCTCGTCGTCACGGGCCAGTCCGGCGGCTCCTTGGCGGAGGAGCCTCCCGGCTCCAAGGCCTATGCCTGCCGGCCCGGCGAGTCGGCTTCCTCTACTCGAGGCTTCCCACTTCCCGCTCCACCACCTCGAGGATCTCGCACGACCGAACGAGGTCTCTCATCCGATTATGGTCCGGGTAGAGAGGACGATCTTCATCGAGGCGGTCCACGTGCTTGCGGACGGCCGCTTTCGCCGCCTGGACGCCACGGCCGGGGGTGAAGGCGCGGAAGTCGAGCGCCTGGGCCCCCGCCATGAGCTCGATGCCAAGCACGCCGTAGGCGTTCTCGAGGATTTGCTGGTTCTTCAAGGCGGTGTTCATTCCCATCGAAACGAAGTCTTCCTGGTCGGCAGCGGCCGGGATGGAGCCGATGCTGGCGGGCGCCGAAAGGATCCGTTGCTCCACGATCAGGCTGTCGGCCGTGTATTGGCTGAGCATCATTCCGGAAAACATCCCCGCTCCCTTGGTGAGGAAAGCCGGCAGGCCGACGCTGAGGGCGGGGTTGGTGAGGCGGTTGAGCCGACGCTCCGAGAGCACGCACACCATGGTCATGGCAACGCCGGCGAAATCCATCGGAAGGGAGACGGGAGACCCCTGGAAGTTGGCGCCGGTGAGGGTAAGCCTGGCCTCGGGGAGGAAGATGGGATTGTCGCCGACTCCGTTGAGCTCGATCTCCACCTGGCTTCGGGCAAAGCCGACGGCGTCGTGGGCCGCGCCGATCACCTGGGGCGAGGATCGCATCGAGTAGGCGTCCTGCACTTTGGTCTTCATCTTTCCCGTCACGAGATCGCTGCCCGCGATGCACTTCATGATGGACTTCGCCGACCGGATGGCGCCCGGGAATCCTCTCAGCTCGTGGAGGCGGACGTCGTAGGGCTGCATGTTGGCGTAGAGCGCCTCCAGGCTCATGGCGCAAGCGATCTCGGCCTGCTTGAGCCAGCAGTTCATGTCAAAGAGGAAGAGGCCGCTCATAGCGGTGAGCAGGTTGGAGCCGTTGATGGCCGCCAGCCCGTCGCGAGCATGCAGGTCAGGAACGGGGATGCCCGCCCTGCGCATCGCCTCTGCGCCGGGCAGGCGCTCCCCCTGATAGAAAGCCTCGCCCTCGCCCATCAGCAGCAGCGCGAGTTGAGCCATGGGCGCCAGGTCCCCGCAGGCACCCACCGAGCCCTTCTGGCAGACGACGGGCGTGAGGCCGCGATTGAGCATCTCCACGTAGGTGAGGGCGATCTCAGGGCGGCAGCCGGAATTGCCATGCGCCAGGACATTGGTCCGGCTGGCTATGGCGCCGCGCACATGCTCAATCGGCGCAGGATCGCCGATGCCCGCGGCATGGTTGTAGATCAGGTAGCGCTGGAACTGTTGAACCTGCTCGTCGGTGAGCACCACCTCGGAGAACTCTCCGATCCCGGTGTTGACCCCATACATGATCTCGCGCGCCTGGATCTTCTCTTCCAGCATCGCCCGGCAAACCCGGATGCGCTCGAGCGCCGCGGGCGCCAGCTCCACCCTCTCCCCTTCCCGCGCGATGCGGACAAGCTTGTCGATGGTGAGGCCGGAGCCATCCAATACTACGGTCATCTTGGACTCCTCAGGATCCTGTCAGGCCGACACGGGGTGGCGGCGGGCGAGACAGCGCCCGGCCGGCGCGTGAAGACCATTCTAGTGTGGGAAGACCGGTCTCACAAGCAGGATCGCATGCCGCTGGGCGTGCGCCAGCAAAAGGTCACCTTCGAGCCGAGGTTGGGCGGCTATGCAATACAACGTGTCACCCGGGGGCCGTTCCTTATGCAGGAGGCTCCCCGATCGCCCGCGGAGGCCCTCAGAGGTTGTGCACGTATCTCCGAGCGATCCTTTCGGATCCTTCTCCGTGGTTGAGACATCCTGGATTGCCCCCACCCCTGCCCCTCCCCCGGCAGTTGCTCGAATTCAACAATCTGAGGAGGGACGTGCCGGGGGAGGGGAGGTTGAACTAAGGAGGTAGGGGGCGGCTTGGCCGCCCCCTACCTCCTTAGACCTCGTCCCCCCTCTCCGCTTTCGATCCGAGCGCGGGAAGAGGCGTGGCAAGCGGAGAGGGGGGACGGGGGGTGAGGCCGAAGTGTGTGAAAGATGGAGGCCGTTGGGCGCTAGGAATGTATCGACTGCAGGCATGCTTTCACTCTGATCTGATGTGTTCACAAGCTCTCGGGATGACACGTTAGAGGTGATGCAACCCCGAGAGCGGGGTTCAACGGCCTGCCCAATCCTGCCGCAGCTCGTGGCCGAGCTGGGGAAGTCGGCCGGGCTAGGGCTCGATCACGACCTTGAGACCATCACGCTGGGCCGCCACCGTGAACGCCTGTTGGGAGTCCTCGAGGGGAAAGGTGTGGCTCACCAGGGCGCGCACGTCGACCCGCCCGTCCTCGACCAGGGCAATGGCGCGGCGGTAGGTGTGCTTCATTCTCCGGCTCAGCCGCAGCGTGAGGCCTTTCCGGCGGGCGGTGGAAGCGCGAAAGGAGGTGCGGTCATCGTCGGGTATCCCGACCAGGATCACGGCGGCCCCCGGCTTGGAGGCGTCGATCGCCGCCTCTACGGCGGCGCCGTGATTGGAGATCTCCAATGCCGCATCGAGCCCGCGGCCTCCCGTCGCCGCCAGGATCTGCTGAGCCTCTTTGCCGCCCTCCGCCAGGAAGACGTCGGTCGCTCCCCAGGCGCGGGCCGCCTCGAGCCGGTGGGGGAGCAAGTCGGTGGCGAAGATCCGCGCCGCCCCCATCGATCGCAAGAGCTGCACCGCCAGAAGCCCGATCGGGCCGCAGCCGAAGACCCCCACGTCGGAGCCGAGGCGCAGGTGGGCAAGGTCGATGGCGTGCATCGCGGTTCCCAGAGGCTCAAGCATCGCCCCGTCGGCGAAGGACATGCGGTCCGGCAAGGCATACAAGTTGGCCCTGGGCCAGGCGATGTATTCACGCATGGCCCCGTGGGTGGGCCCAAATCCCGCAAAACGCCCGCGCTGGCAGAAATTGGGATTTCCCTCGCGGCAGAACTCACACACGCCGCAGGGGATGGAGGGATCGACCGCCACGCGAGCGCCCTGCAAGTCGCCGGTCACCACCATTCCGGCGAACTCATGCCCCGGGACCAGCGACGTCTCCAGGACCGCGTCGCCGATCCCCGCCTCCTCGAACCAGTGCAGGTCGGACCCGCAGACCCCGACGGATTTGACCTGGATGAGAACGTCACCGGCAGCGAGATCGGGCATGGGGTCATCCTGGACCCGGACATCGCGAACGCCATAGATGTGGGCGGACTTCATGCAGCGCTCTCCTCAATGTCTCGGCGGGTCCTTGCCGGCGTCAGACGGGGCCCATTCTCGCGCTTGTCGGGATCGAGCCGCTCGTTTGTGGGTAAGTATGCCAGAAATCGTCCTCGCCGTCCGGCCCCTTCTGCGCCTCCTGTCCGTTCCGTTGTGGCGGGTGAGTGACAACTCTCTCTCGCTTCCGATCCGAGACTCCGGCGAAGATGTCAGGGCCGGGCGCTCGGCCTGGCGGTCCGAAGGCCACCGCAGGCGTCCTGCCGGAGGTCCAGAGGCACAGGGTGAATGTCCTGCTCAGGTTGTCACATTGTCGGTG
>DATEAV010000247.1:0-8462 GCA_035288185.1 Anaerolineales bacterium
GCGTGGCCTTTGTTCCTTTGTGCGGCGAGCATGGCTGGGAGGCGTCGGACGGGCCGTTTGGGTGGTGAGAGGGCGGCTCGTCTCCGGCCGAGGCCGTTCCTACTCTTCCCCGGCGTCCAGGATCTGGATCTCGCGCCAGCCTACCCATGAGGGGCTGCGCACCGTCTCCACCCGAAGTGTGTCGAGATCCTGCCAGGGGCTGGACGGCGCGTAGAGGAGAACCTGTGAATCATCTCCGTCGACGGCAAATTCGCCGCCATACCCCTGGTATTGCCGGGAGACCCGTGTGCGTCTCCGGTAGGCCAGATTCGCGCCCGGACCCTCGTCCCGGAGCCCCAGGGCCGAGCGATCCTGAAAGTAGGCTCTGAGGAAGCCCGTAAACGTGTAGGGTTCTGATTCGGGCAAGACGTGGTCGGGCCGGTCATGCCACGACTGGAACAGAACGTGGTCCGGCCGGCCGCTGTGCTCGTCCTCGTAGCGAAGGACGCGTTCGCCGGCGATGGATAGCCACGCCTCGTCGCTGGGGTCTTGGGAATTCCCGGTGTAGATGATCCCCACCGGTACCCCGAACTCCCGGCCGAACTCCTCGATCTGCAAGACCTCATCCGTCCAGCCGGGGCGGCCCCAATCGATATCCATGTGCAGGAAGGCAAGATCATACCCGGCCTCGGCGCGGAAGCCCTGCAGCCAGGCGATGTATGCGGAGGGCGTGGCCGCACCTGCCAGGGGCTCGGTGTCACCGATGATGACCTCGGGGAAGAACGAGCGCATCGTCTGAACGAACTCATCCACCCCCCGGGCAATCCGCTCTGTAGACCAATGGCAGGCATTCGGCCCGTCGTAGATCTGGCCGAAGAAGAAAGGCTCATCGAGGGCGATCAGATCGATTGTGCCTCCGGCAGCGCGGATGCGCCGTGCGATCAGCCGCGCCTCCTCCGTTCCGGCGAAGCCCTCCACGCCCTGGCCGCAGTCGGTGGGCGCGTTGAGTGGGCCGGCTTCGACGGCAAGCGCCAGCCCCCTCCGCTCCAGATCGGTGACTACCTCCCGAAGCTGGTCGTCGGAGGCGTGATAGGCCACCCATTCTCCATACAGCTTGAAGACCTGAATGAGGCCCGCCGCCTCAGGCCAGGGAGCGTCGGGCTGAAAGAGGGCCATGAAATCGGTCGAACCGGTGAATTGGCGGCCGGGGACCATCGGCATAGGCGGAAGCGGGGCAAACCAGTAGAGCGGGTGATGGTCGAGGTCGGGGGTTGCGGCTATCGGAGTGACCGAGGCTGTCGGGACTGGAAGGGAAGAAGGCCGCGCGGGCGAGGCCGAGGGCGCGCTTGTCATCGTCGAGGAGGCGGGAGAGGGGGAGGGCGCGCAGGCCGTGAGCGCGTAGCCCAGGAGGGCGATCCAGAGGGACGACCGGGGGGAGGCGACCGACCGGGCGAATGGGAACAGGGATCGGGCGGCTGCTCCGACAGGCCTATGGTGCAAGCGGCAAACAGGCTGGCCATGCACAGCCCACCTCCAAACGAAGACAGCGAGCCATATCTCTGGCAGGGGGAATCAAAAGGCGGGCTGCGGGCCCGCCCAGCGGTGCGCGATCTACCGGCCCAGGTGCATGGGCATGATCACATGGAGGAAATCTTCCCTTCCGACGGGGCGGATCACCCCGGGGGCGGATGACCCGGAGGTCTCGAGCGCGACATTGGGGGTGTCGACGACGGCCAGGACGTCCATCAGGTAGCGGACGTTGAAGGCGATCTCGATGGGCCCCCCCTCAATCGTGGCATCGACGGTGGTCTCGTTGGACCCCGTCTGGGCCGCGGTGGCGGAGATTTCCACCTTGCCCGGCTCGAGCTCGCCGCCCGGGGTGATGCGCACGCGGGCGGAATGGGCGGCCTCGCGGGCGAAGATCTCCGCCGCCTTGCAGGCCTTGAGGAATGTGGCAGTGGAAATCACGCTGCGCGTGGCGTGGCGCGTGGGAATGATCCCTTGGAAATCGGGGAACGCGCCCTCGATGAGCTGTGAGACGAGCTCGATGTTCTTGGAGCGGAAGATCACTTGGCCGCGATTGGGCGGGAAAGTGAGGGAGACCGATTCCTCGCCGTCGGAGAGGGCTCGGGCGAGCTCCGCCAGGGCGCGGGCGGGGATGATGGCCCGCAGCGGGCCGGGGACGGGGCTGGGCAGGTGAGCCTGGCGCACGGAGAGACGGAAGCCGTCGGCGGCGGCCATCGTCATCTCGCCGCCGTTCACCTCGAGCAGCACGCCGGTCAGCACCGGGCGGGCGTCATCGGTGGCGGCGGCGAAGGCCACCTGGTTGATCATCTCTTTCACGTCGCCCACACCGAGAATCAGGTCGCCCTCCAGGTCGCTGGGCGGCATCGGCGGGAACTCCTGGGCGTCGATGCATTTGATGTCATTGTTCGACTGGCCGCAGCGGACGTGGAGGCTCTGGGTGCGGACGGTCAGCGTCATGTCGACGCGATCGTTGGGGAGCGCGCCGACCAAGTCGGCAAAGGTGCGCGCGGGAACGGTGGTGGCGCCCTCCTCTTCGATCTTGGCTCCGATCCAGCAAGTGATCCCCAGCTCCAGATTGGTGGCCGAGAGGCGCAGGCGCCCGCTATCGGTGGCGACCAGGACATTGGCCAGAACAGGCAGCGTGCTGCGCGGCTGGACGGCCCGGGTGACCAGACTCAGGCCCCGGGCCAGGTTTTCTTGCAGGCAGGAGACCTTCATGGGAGGGCTCTTCCTTGTGGCGCCTGAGGATGCAGGCAGGAAGTATACAATGAACGCGGCCGAGGGACAACGGCTTCTAGACAAGGCCGAGCATCAGACATACACTTGAAGCATGGCGACCGACACTCCGCCGGCCGAGCTCGAGGAGCTGCGCGAGATCGTGATCCGGCTCTCCCGCATGGTGGAGGTGAGCGTCACGCTGAATTCGACGCTCGATCTCGACCGCCTGCTCCAGTTCATCATCGGAACGGCCGCCGATCTGGTGGGAAGTGAGGCGGCCTCGGTGATGCTCGTGGATGAGAACACCCACGAGCTCTTCTTCGCCGCCGCCACCGGATCCGACCCGCGCGAGCTGGCCCGCATCCCCGTGCCGATCGAAGGCTCCATCGCCGGGACGATCGTGCGCGAGGACCGCCCCCTGATCATCAACGACGTCGCCGCCGATCCCCGCCATTTCCGCCAGGTGGGCGAGAAAACCGGCTTTCAGACGCGCTCGCTGATCGGGGTCCCTATGAGAATCCGGGAGCGCGTGCTGGGCGTGCTGGAGGCGGTGAACAAGCGCCAGGGCACGTTCAACGAAGGCGATCTGCAGTCGCTTTCGATCATCGCCTCGCTCGCCGCAGTGGCCATCGAGAATGCCCGCCTGCTGCGCGCCCTGCAGGATGCCTACGACGAGCTGGGCAAGCTCGATAAGCTCAAGAGCGACTTCATCGCCGTGGCCTCTCACGAGCTGCGGACCCCTCTAGGAGTGATCCTTGGCTACGCCGCCATACTCAAGGAGGAGGCCGCCGGGGAGACTTCCGATCACGCCTCCGCGGTGCTTAATTCCGCGCTGCGCATGCGCTCGCTGATCGAAGACATGACCAACATGAACCTGCTGCAGGTGGGATCGGCGGCCATTCAGCCGGTTCTGCAACCCCTTCAGCCGATCGTCCGGGCGGCCTACGATGAGGTGCTCGAGATCATTCGGGCGAAAGGCTTGCGGTTTGAGGTGAGGCTTCCCGAAGGATCGCTGCCGGTGATGGCCGATGGCTCCAAGCTGGGAATGGCGCTCACCAACCTGCTCAACAACGCGATGCGGTTTACGCCGTCGGGCGGGACGATCGGGATGGAGGTGGAGCGACGGGGGAGTGAGGTATGGCTGAGGGTACGTGACAGCGGCAAAGGCATCCCTGAGGCAGAGCTCGATCGGATCTTCGACCAGTTCTACCAGGTGGACGACCACATGACGCGCCGGCAAGGAGGGATGGGGCTGGGGCTGGCGATCGTTAGGGCGATCGTCAAAGGGCACGGCGGCCGAGTGTGGGCGGAGAGCGACGGCCCGGGCCGAGGCGCCGTGATGACCATCGCGCTCCTGATCCGGGAGGGGGACGAGGCTTCCCGGCACGCGGCCTAGGCGGGCGCGCGTTGGGTGGCACGTAAGCCAAAGAAGGGCCGGCCGTTGGATGCGGGGGGGTCAGGCAGACGCCGGGCGGAAGACGAGGAAGGTGGCGATCAAGAGCCCGTTGTGCACGGTGACGGAATGGGAGTGGACCGCCCAGCTCCCGGCCCCGTCCAGGAGAGCAATGGCAGGGCCGAGTTCCTCAGAAATGAGGTTGTTGAGGGCGCTACGGATCTCGGGCACCTGATCGACCATGGTCTGAAGTACGCCGGGAATCCGAAGCCGGCGAGAGAGGACAATCATCCGGTAGTCGTTTGGCGCTTGGTCCATCTCCGGCTCCCCGGCGGGGGCTGGTCCGAGGCGCACCGGACCCTCCCCGCTCAGTTTACTCCTGGTGGGGTGAGGGGGGGACCTTACCTCGGACCTACGGAGGGGGCTTGACACCCCTGCGGGGATATAGTACAATTGTTCTAGACCCGGTGGGCGAACTGGAAGAATGCCCCGGCCGCTCGGGCCGGCACGGAAAAACGTCCCCCATCGGAAAGGAGATCCCCCATGTTCCAAAAAGTGATTCTGGTTGGCAATCTCGGCCGCGATCCCGAGATGCGCTACACGCCCAGCGGCCAGGCCGTGACCAACCTCTCGGTGGCCACCAACCGCAGCTACACCGATTCGAGCGGGAGCCAGGTGAAGGAGACGGCCTGGTTTCGAGTGTCGGTCTGGGGCAAGCAGGCCGAGACCTGCCACCAATACCTGCGCAAAGGGCGCCAGGTCTTGGTGGAGGGCCGCCTCGTCCCCGACGACAACGGCAACCCGCGGATCTGGAATCGACAGGATGGGACGCCGGCAGCCTCGTTTGAGGTGAGCGCTCAGAGCGTCCGCTTCCTGGGCGGGCGTGACGAAGGCAGCTTGGGGGCTGAAGAGGGTGAGGCGCCGGCCGGCGCGGCGACGGAAGAGGATATTCCCTTCTAGCATGAGCTCAGGCGGCGTCCTCGGCCGGCGACCGCCGGCCGAGGACGCCAGCGCGCCCGGTGGAGGGCGTCCATGACGAATGAGCCGGCGCACGGCACGGTCCCCGGACGGCTGACCGTCAAGCTCCCGCCCAACCTCGAGATCACCTACTCCAACTTCGCCGTGATCACCCACTCGGCTTCGGAGATGGTCATCGACCTGGCGCAGGTGATGCCCCAGGTCCCCGAAGCCCGTGTGCAGGCGCGGGTCGTGATGACGCCGCTGAACGCCAAGCTGTTCCTGCGCGCCCTCGGCGATAACCTCGGCCGGTATGAGGCTCAATTCGGCGCCATTGCCACTCCAGAGGGCTCGGGCCTGGCGGACACCTTGTTCCGGCCGACGCCTGAGCCGGGGCCGGAGAAGTGAGGACATGGAGTCGCTTGAGGCGATCGGGGAACGGATCCGCCAACACCTGGAAGAAAAGAACGCTGCGCGAGACCGTGCCCTGCAGCAATCGCGCACGCTGATCCGGCATTGCGCCAACGCCATCCGTGCCGTCCATCGGGGGGAGCTGGCGGCGGCGCGGGAACACCTCGAGGAGGCCGCGGCGCTGGCGACCGGGCTGCGCGAAGGCCTGGCGCCCTACCCCGATCTCCTGCACGCAGGGTATACCCAGGACGCCCTTAAGGAATACGCCGAGGCCAACATCGTCTTCAGCCTGATTAGCGGCCAGGCACTCCCCCTCCCGGAAGACCTGGGCGTGGAATACGCCGCCTACCTGGGAGGGCTGGGGGAAGCCGCCGGCGAGATGCGGCGGCGGGTGCTGGATATCTTGCGTCACGACCACCTCGACGAAGCCGAGCGCCTGCTTTCCGCGATGGACGACATCTACGCGCTCCTCGTGACCGTCGATTTCCCCGACGCCATCACCGGCAACCTGCGGCGGACGACCGATATGGTCCGGGGCGTCGTTGAGCGGACGCGGGGCGATCTGACCACGAGCGTCCAACAGCACAGCCTCAAAGCGGCGCTCAAAGCCGTCGAGGGAAAGCTCGGCCCCGCTTAGGTCGTGTCCCGCCGCACCCTGCGCGCCTCGGAATTGGGCCAGTTCGCCTACTGTCGGCGTGCCTGGTGGTATGCGCGGCAGGGCGCCCATTCCAGCAACCTTGAGGAGCAAGACCGGGGGACGGCCTGGCACCAGCGGCATGGGCGCTCGGTGCTGGCGGCCGGTTGCCTTCGGGCTTTGGGGTGGGCTCTCCTCGGCGCTGCCCTCGTGGCAACCGCCGCCTATCTAACCTCTCGGATCGTGGGCTGAGCGATGCCGGGGCTGATCCTTCTGCTCCTGGCGCTTGGGGCCCTGTTCCTCTGGTTTGGCAGGCGCCAGGCTGCGCGCCTGGGACTGCCCGCCGGACGGGTCGTTTCCATCGACACCTCCGGCTTCACTCGGCCGGAACGTCCCCTCTATGACCGCGACCTCGACCTGTTGGGCCGCCCGGACTACCTGGTGGAAACGCCCAACGGCCCAGTTCCCGTCGAGGTGAAGTCGGGCAGTGCGCCTTCGGCTCCCTACGAATCTCACGTCCTGCAACTGGCCGCTTATTGTCGCCTGGCGGAGGTGAGCCGCGGGAAGCGCCCTGCGCATGGCATCCTCAAGTATGGCGATCGTACGTTCGCAGTGGACTACACGCTGGGTCTCGAGAACGCCCTCCTGGACCTGGTGGCGGAGATGCGCCGGGCAGAGGGCGGCGCTCCCGATCGCTCACACGACTCTCCACAGCGCTGCCGGGGCTGCGGGTATCGTGAGGTCTGCGACCAGCGCCTCGCCTGAACGGGCGGCGACGACCCGCTCCGCTATAATACCGGTGATGCCTCCCCAACCCTCCCCGCGGCGGATTGCCATCGGAACTCATCCGCGTCTCCCGGAAGCCGACGCCCTGGGCGAAGAGATCGCGGCGCACCTGCGGACGCTGGGGCTGACGGCAAGCTGTGCCTCGCTGTACGACACGGATTTGCGCCGGGCGGTCCAAGCGCGTTCCTTTGAGCTGTTCATCGCCCTCGGCGGCGACGGGACCATGCTGCGGGCCGGGCATTTGTGCGGCCCCAGCGGGGTTCCGATTCTGGGCGTCAATCTGGGGCGCTTTGGCTTTCTCACCGAGGTGAGCCGCGAGGGCTGGATGTCGGCCCTGGAGCGCGTCTTGGCCGGGGAATACTGGCTCGAGCGAAGGATGATGTTGCGCGCCGAGCACCTCCGCGCCGGGCAGCCTCACGGGAGTTGGGATGTGCTCAATGAGTGCGTGGTCGGGCGGGGCGAGATCGTCCGTCCGGTGCGGCTGACGGCGGAGATCGATGGCCGCTACCTGACGACGTACGTCGCCGACGCTGTGATCGTCGCCACCCCCACGGGATCGACCGCCTACGCGCTCGCCGTGGGAGGCCCCATCTTGCCGCCGGAGCTGCGCAACATTCTGATCGTCGCCGTCGCGCCGCACCTCTCGGTGGATCGCGCCCTCGTCTTGCACGAGGGATCGAAAGTGCGCGTCACCGTTCACACCGATCATCAGGCGGCTCTCAGCGCCGATGGTCAGGCTCCGGTTCGGCTGCAGGATGGTGACCAGGTCGATGTGCGCGCCAGTGACCACACGGTGCTTTTCGCCCGGGTGCAGGACCCCGGCTACTTCTATGCCAACCTCACCTCACGGATGAATCAGAATCCGGCCGCCGAAGGGGACCGATGACTGAGCTCACCCTCACCTGCGCCAACCACCCGGGCCGCCCCACGACCCTCCGCTGCAACCGCTGCGAGAAGCCGATCTGCAGCCAGTGCGCGATCCTCACTCCGGTGGGCTATCGCTGCCGTGAGTGCGTGCGGGGGCAGCAGGCGATCTTCGAGACAGCCAAGCAGTGGGACTTGCCCGTTGCATTCGTCGTGGCCGGAGTGTGCGTGGGCGTGGCGACGGCGCTCCTCAACTTCCTCGGTTACTGGGGGCTGATCGTCGCCCCGGTGGCGGGAGGCGGGATCGCCGAGCTTGTGCGCTGGGCGGTGAGGCGCCGGCGCAGCCGGCACCTGGCGCTGGCCGCTGCGCTTGGCGGTGCCGCTGGCCTTCTGCCGCTCGTCCTGACCCCGCTTGCGGGCTTGGTCCTCTTCCGCGGGCTCGGCCTGCAAGCCGTCGGGGCGACCGCCGCAGGCTTGCTTTGGCCTCTGGCCAGCGGGGCGCTCATCATCGGAACTCTCTACTATCGATTGCGGGGGATCCGCATCTGAGCCGAGATGCTCGCCGAACTGCGCATCCGTGACTTCGCCATCATCGAAGATCTGACCCTTAACCTGGGGCCCGGCTTCGTCGTCTTCACCGGCGAAACGGGGGCAGGCAAGTCGATCCTGATCGACGCCGTCGAGGTGCTTCTG
>DATEAV010000248.1:0-2212 GCA_035288185.1 Anaerolineales bacterium
TCCACGGCTTCGCCTCGCAGGTGGCCGGCGCCGCCGTCATCCTGGGCGCCGCGCTCTTGGGCGGGCCGGTGAGCACGACGCAGGTGATGAGTTCGGCGATCATGGGCGTGGGCGCGGCCGAACGGCTGGGAAAGGTCCGCTGGCTGGTGCTGCGGGACCTGGTCGTCGCCTGGGTCCTCACCATCCCGCTCACCGCGGCGCTCGCCGCAGTGGCCTACTACGTGATGGATCGGTTCGTCCCCTAGAGTCCTGCGCCCTCGTTCGGCCAGCGGCGGAACGCCGCCTCGAGCTCTGCCTCCACCCCCGGCCTCGCTTGGAACCAGAGGATGCGAGGATCATCCGGCTTGAACCAGTTCGCCTGGCGGCGGACAAACTCGCGCGTCGCTCTTCGAATGCTCCGAACGGCGTCCTCGAGCGTCGCCCTGCCCTGTAGCACCTCGGCCAATTGCCGGTATCCGATAGCCGAGAAGGCTGGAGCGTCGGGGGAGACGCCGCGCTCGATCAGATGGCGTACCTCGTCGATCCATCCCGCCGCCAGCATGGCCTCGATCCGGGCGTCGATCCGCGCATAGAGCTCGGGCCGAGGGAGGCTGAGGCCGAGGCGCAGCGCGCGAAACGGCGGGGGGCGACGGGAGCGCTGCCGGCTGGCGGGAGCACCTGTGATCATGCAGATCTCCAGGGCACGAATCACCCGGCGGACGTTGCGCGGGTCGATGCGCTGCGCCGATTCAGGGTCGAGAGCGGCCAGGCGAGCGTGGAGCGCCTGGGGGCCCTCGTGGGACGCCTCGTCCTCCAGCCTGAGGCGAAGCGCCGGGTCGCCGGGAAGAGCCGGAGGCTCCCATCCGTCCAGAATCGCGGTGACGTATTGCCCCGTCCCGCCCACCAGCAAGGGGATCCGGCCGCGTTGGCCGATCTCCTCGATCGACTCCAGCGCGGCCTGGCGGAACGTCGCCAGGCTCCATGGTTGGTCGACCTCGGCGACATCGATCAAGTGGTGGCGGACGCGGGCGCGTTCTTCCCGGCTGGGCTTGGCCGTGCCGATATCCATCCCACGGTAGATCAGGCGTGAGTCGCCCGAGACCACTTCGGCGCCGATGCGCTCCGCAAGCGAGATTGCGGCCGACGTCTTGCCGACGGCCGTCGGCCCAAGGATCGCGACGAGCGGAGGCCGCGGCTCAGAGGCCGTGAACGAATGTCGGGAGCTGCTCATCAGGGCCCTCGCTGTGGTCGGGGGGTCGCGCGACGCCCCCACCCCCTTCGCGTGCATCCCGGAGCGCCACTTGCACCTGATGCACACTTGCACTGGCGCTCCCGAAGGACACACCTGCCCAGACCGCAGGTGCTGGGTCGGGACGATGTGCGCGCCCACCGCACTTGCACACGAGTGCCTCCCGATAGGACACCGGGACGGTGTGCGGCACTGTGCAGGCAGCACGCACACCGCACCTGCAAAGCACCGCAGGTGCGGCGCAGGTGAGTGCGGTGCAAGTGAGCGCAGTGCCAGTGAGTGCAGGTGAGCGTAGGCTCCCCCGGCATTTGCCCGAATTAGCTCCCGATGAAGATCTGCCGGGGGAGGGGAGGTGAGCTAAGGACACGTCCTTAGACCTCCATTCCCCCTCTCCGCATTCGCGCGCTGGACGGGAGAGTCGTGGCACGCGGAGAGGGGGGTCAGGGGGGCCGTCCCCCGCACCCACCTGCATCGCACCTCCCGGCAGGACACACCTGCCCAGACCGCAGGTGCCGGGCCGGGACGGTGTGCGGTGCGCCGCAGGCTGTCTCGCCCCGGCGCGCCGCCGGGTCTCGCGGCCCGAACGAGGTGAGGTGGAATGGTGCACAAAGAGAAGGGCAATCCATCAGTGCACTTTGAGCCGCGGGAGGCTTGCGCAAGTCCTCGTCCAATCCGTTTACGGTCTCTCAGCGGCGGCCATCTTCGTTTCCGTAGACCGCGTTCAGGTAGTGTTCCAAACGTGAGGCCACCCCGGAGCCGGCCAGATCGACGGCGATCACATCAATGCGCCAGGAGGTGTCCGAGAGGTTGTGGGCTTCGAGGTAGGCGAGAGCGGCCTGCTGGAGATGGCGCCGCTTCGCGCGCGTGATCGATTCCTCCGGCGGGCCGAACTGCCGGCCCGTCCGGGTCTTCACCTCGACGAAGACGAGGGTCTCGCCGTCCTCGGCGACGAGATCGATCTCCCCTTCGCGGCAGCGCCAGTTG
>DATEAV010000249.1:0-4810 GCA_035288185.1 Anaerolineales bacterium
TGAAGGCGGCCATGCTGCAGGAAGTCGGCGCCGCCTCCACGGAGGAGTTCTATGCCGACGTGCCCGAGGCCTTGCGCCTGCGGCGCCCGATGGACCTTCCCGGGCCTCTGCTCTCGGAAGCCGCCCTGCGCCGCCATGTGCAGGAGATCCTGGGGCGCAATACCACCTGCGAAGATTTCCTGAGCTTCCTCGGCGCGGGCTGCTATCAACACTACGTCCCGGCAGTGTGCGATGAGATCAACGGCCGGAGCGAGTTTCTCACCGCGTACGCGGGCGAGCCCTACGAGGATCACGGCCGCTTTCAGGCTCTCTTCGAGTATTGCAGCATGATGGGCGAGCTCCTGGATATGGATGTGGTCAACGTGCCCACCTACGACGGGTTCCAGGCCTCGGCCACCGCTCTCCGCATGGCTTGCCGCCTCACCGGCCGCCGCCTCGTGCTCCTGGCCGGCACCCTCGGCCGGGATCGGGTATCCAAAATCCGCGACTACTGCAAGCCGGAGATCGAGGTGAGGCTCCTGCCCTACGACCCGGCTACAGGGAAGTTGGATCTGGACGCACTGGGGAAGGCCCTCGACGACAGAGCGGCGGCGGTCTACTTCGAGAATCCCTCCTACCTGGGCTTCCTCGAGGCTCAAGCCTCTGAGATCGCCGGCCTGGCGCACGCCGGCGGCGCCGAGTGCGTCGTGGGCGTCGATCCGATCTCGCTGGGCATCCTCGCCCCGCCCGGCGACTACGGCGCCGACATTGTCTGCGGCGATCTCCAGGCGCTTGGCATGCACATGCAGTATGGAGGTGGTCACGCCGGGTTCATCGCCACCCGTGACGAGGAGCGATACGTCCGCCAGTTCCCCTCCCGCCTCTTCGGCGTGGCGCCCACGCGCGTGCCGGGCGAGTTTGGCTTCGGAGATGTGGCCTACGAGCGAACGTCGTTTGCGGTGCGCGAGCAAGGCAATGAATGGGTGGGGACGGCCGCGGGGCTCTGGGGGATCACGGCCGGCGTCTACCTGGCCCTTATGGGCCCGCAGGGCTTCCTCGAAATCGGCCAGGGAATCCTCCAGCGCTCTCGCTACGCCGCGCGGCGCCTGGCCGAGATCCCCGGCGTGGGCGCCCCTCTCTTCGACGCCCCGTTCTTCAACGAGTTTGTGGTGAGGTTCGACGCCACGGGCAAGACGGTGGCTGAGATCCATCAGCGCCTCCGAGCCCGGCGCATCTTCGGCGGCAAGGACCTCAGCCGCGAGTTTCCCGAGCTCGGCCAGAGCGCCCTCTACTGCTTCAGCGAAGTGCACACCCAGGCCGACATCGATCGCCTGGCCTCCGCTCTCCAGGAGGCGCTGCCATGAGCGACGACATTCGCCTTCACCGCAGGTCGGACGGGCAGCCCAAGCTTCGCCGGTTTCACCAGGCACGTTGGGATGAGCCGGTGATCTTCGAGCTCAGCACGCCGGGGGCGCGTGGCATCCTGATCCCGGAAGTGGAAAACGATCTCGCCGCGGCTGCCGGCGACGTGCTCGCCACGATTCCCCAAGGCCTGCGCCGGAAGACGCCGCCGCGCTTGCCCGAGATGTCGCAGGTGCACGTCCTGCGCCACTATCTCCGCCTATCGCAGGAGACCCTCGGCGCCGATCTCAACATCGACGTCGGCCAGGGCACGTGCACCATGAAGCACAGCCCCAAGGTGAATGACCAGCTGGCGCGCCTTCCCGGGATCGCCGAGCTCCACCCTCTTCAGGACGGCGAGACCGTCCAGGGGATCCTGGAAATCTACTGGCGGTTTGAGCAGATCCTCAAAGAGATCTCGGGAATGGACCGATTCACGTTCCAGCCCGGCGCCGGTTCCCAAGCGATCTACACCAACGCCTCGATCATCCGGGCATACCACTCGGCGCGCGGCGAGGCGCAGCAGCGTGATGAGATCATCACCACGATCTTCTCCCACCCTTCGGACGCGGCCTGCCCCAAGGTCGCCGGATTCAAGATCATCACCCTCTACCCCGACGAAGACGGCTACCCCGACCCTCAGGCGCTGCGGCTGGCGATCTCCGAACGCACGGCCGGGCTCATGATCACCAACCCCGAGGACACAGGGATCTTCAACCCGCGCATCGCCGAGTTCGTCCAGATGGTGCATGAGGCCGGCGGGCTGTGCGCCTACGACCAGGCCAACGCCAACGGAATCTTGGGGATCACCCGCGCCGGCGACGCCGGCTTCGACCTGTGCCACTTCAACCTCCACAAGACTTTCTCCACACCGCACGGATGCGGAGGCCCGGCCGTCGGCGCCACGGGCGTCCGAGGCGACCTGGCGCGGTTCCTGCCCGTCCCGGTGGTCGAGTTCGACGGCCAGAAGGTTCGCCTCGAATACGACCGCCCGGAGAGCATCGGGAAGATCCGGCAGTTCTACGGCGCGGCGCCGGTCGTGCTGCGAGCCTACGCCTGGGTGATGTCGCTCGGCGCCGATGGGCTGCGCCAGGTGGCCGAGATCGCCGTGCTCAACAACAACTACCTCTTGCACAAGGTGCGGGCGATCCCCGGCGCCGACGCCCCTTACGCCCGGGGAAAGCGCCGGATCGAGCAGGTGCGTTACAGCTGGGAGGCGCTGTGCGAGGAGACGGGCGTCACCACCGACGACATCGGCCTGCGCGCCGCCGATTTCGGCGTGCACTATTGGACCAGCCACCATCCCTACATCGTCCCCGAACCGCTCACTCTCGAGCCGACCGAATCCTATTCCCGCGAAGACCTCGACGAATACGCCGCCATTCTCCACGAGGTGGCCGATGAGGCGCGCACCGATCCGGAACGCGTGCGGACCGCACCGCACAACGGCCCGGTCCACCGTGTGACCGAGGCACGCTACTTCGAAGACCCGGCGCTGTGGGCCGTCACCTGGCGCGCCTACCTGCGCAAGCACGCGGCCAAGGAGTGAGAGATGCGAGGCCTGCAAGAGAAGCGCGTCCTGATCACCGGCGGGGCAGGAGGTATCGGCAGCGCCGCCGCCCGCCGTTTCCTGGAAGAGGGCTCGGTCGTCGTGGTCCTCGACCGCGCCGAGGAGGCCTGCCGGCGAGTGGAAAGCGAACTGCCGGGCCTATCCGCCATCCTGCGCGCCGACGTCAGCGACTCATCCGCGGTGGCCCAGGCTTTCGGCCATATGGACGGTCTTCTCGGCGGCATCGACGTCTTGATCAACAACGCCGGGATCAGCGTCCGCAATCCCTTTCTGGACATCACCGCCGAACAGTGGCGCCGCGTCCTGGGGACCAACCTCTCGGGGATGTTCTATGTCGCCCAACAGGCAGCGCGCCGGATGCTCGCCTCGGGAGGCGGGGCGATCATCAACATGGGCTCGACCAACGCCCTGCTGGGCTATCCCTACTACGCCGACTACAATGCCTCCAAGGCCGGGGTTGTCGAGCTCACCCGCTCCATGGCCCTCGAGTTGGCGCCCACGGTGCGCGTAAACGTCGTCTGCCCGGGTTACATCCTCACCCCGATGCAGGAGGCGGAATACACGCCCGAGATGCTTCGCGCCTGCGCGGCGAAGATCCCGCTCGGTCGCCTCGGCCGGCCCGAAGAGGTGGCGGCGCTCTTCGCCTTCCTGGCCTCGGACGAGGCCTCCTTCATCACGGGGCACTGCTTCATCATCGACGGCGGCGAGACTGCCGGCGGGCTGGCAAGCCAATCTTAGGCGCACGACAAGAAGGGCGCCCTGCTGGAGGCGGAGGCAAGCATGGGAGCACTCCAAGGCAAGCGCTGGTTGATCACGGGTGCGGCCTCGGGCATCGGCCGGGCGGCGGCGGATCTCTTCGCACGAGAAGGGGCATCCGTCCTGCTCGCTGACCTGGATGCGGACCGAGGCCGACGGACCGCCGACGACATCACCGCAGCAGGTGGCCGAGCCATCTTCAGCGAGTGCGATGTCACCCGTGATAGGGATTGCGCCCAGGCCGTGGCGCAGGCCGTCGAGGCCTTCGGAGGCCTCGACGGGCTCATGAACAGCGCCGGCATGGTAATCCGCCGGCCGGTAACGGAGCTCGAGGAGGCCGACTGGGACCGCGTGATGGACGTCAACGCTAAGTCGGTCTATCTGATGTCGAAGGCCGCCATCCCGGTCATGGGCGCGGGCGCCAGCATCATCAACCTCGGCTCCGGCTGGGGGCTGGTCGGAGGCCCGCGCGCGGCGGCCTACTGCGCCAGCAAAGGCGCTGTCGTCCTGCTGACGAAGGCGATGGCCATCGATCTTGGGCCGGGCGCGATCCGCGTCAACTGCCTCTGCCCCGGGGACACCGACACACCCATGCTACGCGAAGAAGCCCGCCAGCTTGGCCTCACCGAGACGGAGTTCCTCACTCAATCGGCCCGCCGGCCGTTGGGCAGGATCGGGACGCCCGAGGAGATCGCCCAGGCAGCGCTCTTCCTTGCCTCCGACGCTTCAAGCTATATGACGGGAGCCGTCCTGCTGGTGGATGGCGGCGGGCTGGCGGGAGGCTGAAGCCTCATGTTAGGCCTGATCGTCAACCCCGTGGCCGGGCTGGGAGGCCGGGTCGGCCTGAAGGGGAGTGATGGGCGGGAGGTCCAGGCCCGCGCTCAGGAGCTTGGCGCCACACCCGGTGCGGCAGGCCGCGCCGCCGAGGCTCTGCGCCGGCTTGCCTCTCTTCGAGGTCCGCAGCAGATCCTCACCTACCCGGGCGAGATGGGCGAGGACTCGGCGCGCGCGGCGGGCCTCACTCCCATCGTGGTCGGCTCCATTCTCCCTGGCCACACGACCGCGGACGACACGCTGGCGGCGGCACAGGAATTGCGGCGCCAG
>DATEAV010000250.1:0-3488 GCA_035288185.1 Anaerolineales bacterium
GTCGACGATCTGATCGGGCGTCACCTGGTAGAGGTCGTTGGCCCAGTCGGCATACTGATACAGCCACCAGAGTGCCAGCGGGACGAGGATGAGCAGGGCGCCCACCAAATCCGCCGCAAGAGAGAAGAGCTGGAAGAGCCCTCCCAACCGGGCGCCGAGGAGCCCCACCACGACCAGGATGAGAACCGCCGGGAAAAGGGTGGCTCGCAGAAGGACCATCCAGTGCTTGCGGTAGGTGATGATTCCCTTTTCCTCGAAGCGCACCTGGAAGGTCCAATGATCCAGCCCGACGCGGGCGGGGGGGCGCGGCGCCTCCTGGGCCGGGCGGGGCGGTGAGGCCGGCGAGGCCGGCGCGCCGAGGCGCTGCTGCAGGGTCTCAACAATCACTTCGCGCTCTGCTTCCTGGTCTTCGGTCTGCGACCGACGCCAGAGCTCTTCGATCAGGGCGACCATGGCGCGCGGTTGGGCGACGGCGCGGAAGAGGATCTGGCCGGTATAGGTGCGGATGATCACATCGCCGTAGTCGAGCATCCGGCCGGTGAGCTCGCTGCTGCTGCTCACCGAAAGCACCATCCGCAGAGGTGCTTCCTGCCGGCTCTCGTAGATTCCGATCACTCGCTCGAGCCAGACCACCCGGCGATCGGTGACGATGTAGTAGTCGTTGCCCCAGTCGATCCACTGCCAGGCGGCGAGCGCCAGGCTGACACCGACGGTGGCGCCGGCCAGCCATGCCGGCAAGTCACTCCCCGTGGCGAAGGAGAGCCAGGCCAGGCCGACGGCCAAGGCCATGACGAGGAACGGAAGGATGAGAGCCTTGTAGAGGAGCACCAGGTGTTTGCGCGAAAGGCCGTAGACGGCCTCGCCGTCTTCGAGCCAGCCGAAACGCAGGCGAAGGGCGCGCTCCTTGCTTTGCGCGGCGAACTTCAGCCCGAGGAGTGCCGCCGGCCGGCGGCGGAGGAACGAGGCCACATCCGCCCGGTCCCACCGGTAGAGCACGGCCGGCTGAACGACGCGGACCGTGGCCGCCCAGGGACGCCGCAGGAGCACCTCGCGCTCTCCAAGGAGATCGCCGGGTCGCAGCACGGCGGTCCGCTGCGGCTTGCCGTCGCCTTCCGTGCGCAGAAGCTCCACCTCCCCCTGGGCGACGATGTAGATGGCGGACGCCAGGGACCCTTGGCGCTCCACCACGGCGCCGCGGGCGCGCTCCTCGCGCACCAGCGACTCGGCCGCAAGGCGGAGCGAGTCATCATCGACATCTCTCAGGAAGGGGATCCCGCGGAGGACCTGGGCCGCGTCGGAGGCCGCCATCGCCGGAATTGTAGCACGGGGGCGGCGAAGGGGCGGTGGGACCAGCGTGCTATAATCCCGCGACCGGAGGCAACCCTCTTGGCCAAGCGAAGTGCGCGAGCAGCCCCCGGCCGAAGCAAGCGAGGATCTTCGCGGCGGCAAACTTCAGCCCGGCCGTCCGCCGCCCGACGATCCTCCGGCCGATCCGGACGACGGAGCGGCGGAGCTCTCGGCGGGCTTTCCCCGGAGCGCAAGCAAGATCTGATCGGCGTGATTCTGGTGGCCGTCAGCCTGTTCACCCTGGTGAGCATGCTCTCCGCCACGCGCGGCCTGGTCACATCGGCCTGGCTGGAGATGCTGCAGGCCGGCTTCGGGTGGGGTACGCTCGTCATCCCTCTGGCGATGCTGGCAGGCGGGCTGTGGCTCTTGCTGCGCCGATTCGAGGAAAAGCTCCCGCAAATCGATCCCGAACAAATCGTCGGGGTGGTCTTGCTCTATCTCGCCGCGCTCACCCTCTTCCACGTTCTCCTCCGGCCGGAGGGCTGGGCCGAAGGGCTTGCCCTGGCGCGAGAGGGACGCGGCGGCGGCCTGGTGGGGGCGGCCCTGCTCGAGTTCCTCCTGAGGGCGTTGGGTGCCGGTGGCCTGGTGGTCGCGCTTCTGGCGCTCGGGCTCGCCGGGATCGTCTTTACGGCGGGGCTCTCCGTCCCTGAGTTGGTGACATTGGCGATTCAGGGAGGCGCCCGGCTGCGTTCGCGCCTCGTCCGGCCGCGAGCGCGCCCGGCCGGGCGGGGGATCGCCCGGGAGCGGCTGTCCGCCTCGCTGCCGCAGGCTGAGCCGCCGGCGATCCCTCCAATGGAGAGAGCGCCGCGGCGCGAGGCGGCCGCGGCGCCCATCGTTCGAGAGGGGGTGCCCGCCGCGCCGGCCGCCCCAGCCGCAGCCCCGGTCTGGTCCCTCCCGGAGTTGGCCAGCATTCTCGAGCCCGGGGCGGCGGGGAAGGCCGACGATGAGTTTGATCGGGAACGCGCCCGCATGATCGAAGAGACCCTGCTTTCGTTCGGGGCGCCGGCGCGAGTGGTAGAAGTGAACCGCGGGCCGACGATCACGCAATTTGGTGTCGAGCCGGATTTCGTCGAGGGCCGGGGCGGGCGGCGGATTAAGGTGAAGGTGAGCAAGATTTCCGCCTTGGCCGACGACCTGGCGCTGGCGCTGGCCGCGCCTTCGATCCGGATCGAGGCTCCCGTGCCGGGGAAGGGGTACGTGGGGATCGAAGTGCCCAACACGGTGATCTCGCTGGTGGCGCTGCGCGACGTGATGGAATCGGAGGCGTTCCAGAAGCTCCACACGCCGCTTCGGATTGGCCTCGGGCAAGATGTCTCCGGGCACGCCGTCGCCGCCGATCTGGCCGCCATGCCCCACTTGCTCATCGCCGGCACCACCGGTTCCGGGAAATCGGTTTGCGTCAACGCCATCTTGGCCGGACTGCTTCTTCAGAACACGCCGGACAATCTGAAGATCGTCATGGTCGATCCCAAGCGGGTGGAGCTGACGTACTACAACGGGATTCCCCACCTGCTGGCTCCCGTCGTCGTTGAGCTGGAACGCGTCGTGCCTGCGCTGCAGTGGGTCTCGCGTGAGATGGATCAGCGCTACCAGCGTTTCGCCAAGGACGGCGCCCGCAATATCGGCGACTACAATCTGCGATTGCAGGCGCTGGGGCAGAAGCCTCTGCCCTATCTCCTGGTGGTGATCGATGAGCTGGCCGACCTGATGATGCTCGCCCCCGACGAGACGGAGCGAGCGATCACGCGGCTGGCACAACTGGCGCGGGCCACCGGCATTCACCTGGTAATTGCCACGCAGCGGCCGTCGGTGGACGTGGTGACGGGGTTGATCAAGGCCAATTTCCCGGCGCGGATTGCCTTTGCCGTAGCCTCGTCGGTCGACAGCCGGGTCATCCTCGATCAGCCCGGAGCCGAGCGGCTCCTGGGGCGCGGCGACATGCTCTTCCAGTCGCCCGACGCGCCGGCGCCCGTGCGCATGCAGGGGGCATACGTCTCGGAGGCCGAGCTCGGCCGGCTCATCCGGCAATGGAAGCAGCAGGCGCTTGGCGCCTCCGCGCCGTCGGCGCTCGAGGCCCATGCCGCCACCCTCCCGGAGGGTGCTCCGTTGAAGCAAGCTCCGTTGTGGGAAGAGATGGAGGC
>DATEAV010000251.1:0-5618 GCA_035288185.1 Anaerolineales bacterium
GGCGGCCGCCCTGCTCGTCCTCGCCATCGGGCTCCTCCAGACCGATCCCTGGCATTTCCTTGGCCTGCGCCAGCTCGTCCAGGGTGAGGCCGGCGAGCCGCGTCTCGTCGTCACCGGCCTCTACCGCTGGGTGCGCCATCCGCTTTACACCGCCGGCCTGGCCTTCATCTGGTTCACTCCGTGGATGAGCACCAGCCTCCTGGCCCTCAACCTGGCCCTCACCGCCTACATCTACATCGGCAGCATCTTTGAGGAACAGCGCCTCACCTCCGAGTTTGGCGAAGCCTACCTCGCCTATTCCCGCCGGACCCCCCGCCTCATCCCACGACCCGCGCGCCCACGCTGAGCCCCGGCCCTCCTCTCGACCCACCGTTATTCAGAGTACAATGGTCGCATTCAACCGGCCAACAAAGCGTCCAGGAGAATCCCAGGTGCCACTGGCCCTCATCGGTGGGGAGGAATTCGCAGACGGCCCTCACCAACACCCGCGGCGTGTGGGAGACCTTCGGCCGCGGCTCGGTCACTCTCGTCTCTCCCGCCGCTCAGACCTGGCGCTATGCCGCCGGACAGACCGTTCCCACGCTTACCCCGGAAAGGATCGCGATATGAACCCTCCGACCCGCATCTCCCGCCGCCTCGCCGTCATCCAGAGCCGCTTGGCGCCGATCCTCCCCATCCTATCCGACCCGCTCTTCACCGGCCGCCTCGAGGATCCTCTGGCGTGCGATTTCCTCTTCGGCAACCCTCAGGAGATGCCGCTTTCCGGCTTTGTTGAAGCCTTGCAGCGCGCGGTGACGCCACAAAGCAAGGATTGGTTCGCCTACAAGATGAGCGAGCCCGAGGCCCGGCGCGCCGTCGCAGTGGGCCTGCGGGCCTGGCGCGGCATCGATGTTCTCCCGGAAGACATCTTCCTCACCAATGGCGCCTTCGCCGGGCTGGCTGTCGTCCTCAACGCGCTCGTCGACCCGGGCGACGAGGTGATCTTCATCAGCCCACCCTGGTTCTTCTACGAAGCCCTGATTCTCAACGCCGGCGGTGAGCCTGTTCGCGTCCGGGTAGCGGCGGACTACAACCTCGATCCGGACGCAATCGCCGCCTCGCTCACCCCACGCACCCGTGCCCTGATCATCAACTCGCCCAACAACCCCACGGGGCGCGTCTACCCGCCTGAGACCCTGGCGCGGCTCGGCGAGATCCTCAGCACGGCATCTGCAAGAAACGGCCGCACGATCTACCTGCTCTCCGACGAAGCCTACAGCCGCATCGTCTACGACGACCGCAAGTTCACCAGCCCGACGACCTTCTATCCCGATTCCTTCCTCATCTACACCTATGGCAAGACACTCCTCACCCCCGGCCAGCGTGTTGGCTACATCGTCCTGCCTCCCGAGATGCCAGACCGCGAGGCGCTGCGCGAGGCGCTCTTCGCCTCTCAGCTCCTCACGGGCTATGCCTGGCCGAACGCCCTCCTGCAGCACGCACTGCCGGATCTCGATCGCCTCTCCATTGACATCCGCCATCTCCAGCGAAAGCGCGATCGCATGGTCGGCGCTCTTCGCGAGATCGGCTACGAGGTCCACGTGCCGGAAGGGACGTTCTACCTGCTTCCGCGCTCCCCGTTGCCCGACGACCTGGAGCTGGTCCGCCGACTGGCCGCCCGCCACGTCTATTGCCTCCCCGGGACGGCGGTCGAGATGCCGGGATTCTTCCGTATCTCGCTGACGGCGACCGACGAGATGATCGAGCGCTCCATCCCGGAATTCGCCGCCATGTTCGAGGAGGCCCGCCAGCGCGTCTCTCCGGCTCGCGTCGAGGCGTGAGCATTGCCCCGCGGTGAGCTAGCGCGTCGCCGCGGAACCCCGAAGGCATGTTGTCACGTACCGCCGGGACGATATGGGCAGAGGACAGTATCGAGCGGAGCCACCAACTCTGAGAAAGGCCCGGACTGCGCCCTGTGCCTACTCGCCTGCTCCCATGGCCAACTAGGCGGGATCTGGGGCGAGCGCGGCATTCTGCGGCGCGCTGGGGCTCTCCCCTTCGCGGGCGACATCACGCAAGATCAGGACGAGACCGGCTGCGCTAATCGTCGCCGAGAGGATAGGCGGGATCCACCGCCCGAGGGAACTCCCTATCAATCCATCTTGCGCTAGCAGGTGAGCGGTTAGGGCCGCAACACTGAATGGAATCCACAGATAGTGGCGCCGAGCTCTGCGCCGGAGCACCAGCCATTGGGCAAACCCAATAAGCAAGCCCGCGATCACTCCCACGACCAGTGCATGTGATACTTCCATAAGGAAGCGGAGCCTCTGCCAGAAGAAAAGCGCGGCCCAATAGTGGTGGGCAGACCAAGCCTCGGAGGCGAGACGGATCCCGACGAACCACCCAATAGAAGTCGTGACAAGCCATTCCTTCGCGGGCAATCCCGCTCGGCGGACCAGCAGGGTTTGGCAGACTCCGAGCACCAGCGCCGACACGAGGAGCGAGGTGTTGGCGTTAAGGAGCAATCGGCGAGATTCCAGGTCAAACGAAGGCCCAGCCAGCAGCAGCTCAAGTGCCCAGAAGGCGAACCAGGCAAGCGGGAAAGACGCCAACGTTGCCAAGGTGAACCCGAGCATCCAGAAGACGGGCTTTGAACGGGGTGACGAGCGAAAAACATCCTTCCAGTTCATGGGGTTGCCTTCCAGCCTTTCACAAATGGCACTGGCGACCACATCGGGGATGGAAATCACCCAGAGCAGCATCAGGCCCCTGAACCCCCGCCGCTCCAGCGCGTCGCAGCTTTGATCGCGGAATGCCTGAAGCACCCAACCTTCGTAGTCCTTCCGGAAAGCGCGGGGGAACAGCCTGAAGAGGAGCCGGTACAGATTCAGGCCGAGCTTGACCGCGCTGCGATGTGAACCTGGCTTCATCGCGGAGCCATCGACTTCCTGGCGGACGCCCGCGGCCAAACTTGCTTCCTCGCCTCTGCAAGCAGACCTTCGAGCCGTACCACTTCGGCGCCAACAGCATTCCGGCCGACACGTGTCAGGCGATAGTACCGGCGCCTCTCATCGTCGTACTGAGGATCTGGCCGGTCTTCGACCTCCGCGATCAGCCCCTTCTCCAGCATGCGCTTGATGGATCGGTAGAGGGTTGCGGGGCCCACGGAGTATCGACCGTCAGTGGCGCCCTCGATCGATTTCATGATGGCATAGCCATGATTCTCCCCCTCGGCGAGCACAAGCAAGATACGCAGTTCCGCATCTCTCAGCGGGCTGTCTTCGCGTGCGGATGAGCCAGGCATGAACCACCTCGGGGGAGGGCAAACGATACACAGCGAATATAGTCAATATGAGTATATACGAAGGGGAGGAAAGCGTCAAGTGGCGATTCCCCTAACCCGGAGGGAAATCGCGCCCTTGTTCGCGAGAGGTGCGATTTTCGGCCCCTCCTCCGTCGGGTCGGGCCTCAAGCGGGTGGGCGTTCCCTATCCGCGCCTCGGCGGCTCGATTTCGGGTGAACATAGCCTTTTTGGTCGTGATAAAATGAGCGGGTGGACCCATCCCGAACGCTCGCGGTTCACCCCGTCTTCGCCAAGGCCCCGGTTTTCGCCGGGCTGGGCGGGGAGGCGCGGGAGGCCGTTGCCGCCCTCTTCACCCCTCGGCACTTTCCCCGAGATACCGCCCTTCTCCTTGAAGGGGACCCCGCCGAGGTCTATTACCTACTCGCCGAAGGCCAGGTAAAGGTCGTCCAGACCTCGGCCGAAGGCTTCGAGGTGATCCTTCACCTTTTGGGCCCGGGAGACCTCCTCGGCGCGCTGCCCAATTTCAACGAAGGCACCTACCCGGCCAGCGCTATCGCCCTCACCGAGGTCGTGGCCTACGCCGTTTCCCCGGCTGATTTCGAGGCGATCCTCGAGCGCCACCCCTCGGTCGCCCTCCATCTGCTCCACTTCGCCGCTTCCCGCCTGCGAGCCAGCCACGCCCGCTTGAGGGAGCTGGCCACCGAGCGCGTCGAGCGCCGCATTGCCCGCACGCTTTCGCGGCTGGCCGCCCAGATTGGGGAGCGGACCGAGCGCGGCATTGTCCTGCGCGCACCTCTCTCGCGCCAGGATCTGGCTGAGCTGACGGGCACCACGCTCTTCACCGTCAGCCGCACACTCAAGGAATGGGAACGCCGGGGAATCCTGATCGCAGGGCGCGAACAGGTGATCCTCCTCAACACCCACGCTCTGGTAGCCATCGGCGAGGACCTGCCTTCCTGACGGCTTCGACTCTCCTTGCGCCAGCGCAACGACGGCACGGCCCGGCCTCGCTAGACTGGCTGTATGACCGCGCGCTCGGAATCCGCCCAGTGGATGGAGTTGAGCGTCCTCGAGATGCTCGACCGCTGGCCCGCGTCCGCCCAGCTCTTTCTCCGCCGCCGGATGGCCTGCGTCGGTTGCCACTTCAGCCGGTTCGACCGCGTCGATGAAGCCCTAGAGGTCCACGGCCTCGACCCTCAGGATTTCCTCGAGGCCCTCGTCGCGGTCATTGGTTCCGAGAGAAATCCCCGGCAGCCCCCGGCTGCCCTCGTCCAAGGAGGACTTCCATGAGGCCCAACGTCCAGGCAGCGACCGCGTTTCTCCTCACCGCCTTGTTTGTGGGCGCCTGCTCCAGTGGCGCCACTCCCACTTCCCCTTCCGGCGCGGTTCCCACATCGCCCCCGCAGGGCCCGGCGCCCACACCGGCAGCCGCCTCCACTGCCGACGTGGCCTACACGCTCAGCACCGGGGGCCCCGAGGGCACGTTGTCCTTCATGGGCGTCGGCGGGGAGATCGACGGCGTGCTCAACCCCACCCTGACGGCGAACCCCGGTGACGTCGTTGAGATCACGCTCGTCAACGCCGATGGCATCCTCCACGACCTGACGATCGATCAGTTCGGCGTGCAGACTCCTCAGATCGGCCAGCCCGGCCAGCTGGCGGTCGTCACCTTCACGGCCGAAGAAGAAGGGGAATACGTCTACTTCTGCTCGCTCCCCGGCCACCGTCAGGCCGGGATGTGGGGGACGTTGCGGGTGGGCGAGCCGGTCGCACAGGAGCCGGCCGGAGAATCCGTCATCCGCAGTGCCGCGGACATCCCGCCTCCCGTGGGCGACCGCCCACGCACAACCGTCCGGATCGACCTGACAGCCCAAGAAGTGACAGGCCTCCTGGCCGACGGCGCCGAGTATTCCTACTTCACGTTCAACGGCGCCATCCCCGGCCCAATGATCCGCGTCCGCGTCGGCGACACTCTCGAGGTTCATCTCACCAACGAGACGTCGAGCTCCTTCTCGCACTCGATCGACCTGCATGCGGTGAACGGGCCCGGCGGAGGCGCCGTCTTCACCCAGACCACCCCCGGCAGCGAGACCTCTTTCAGCTTCCAGGCCCTCAATCCGGGCCTCTACGTCTACCACTGCGCCACGCCCAGCGTCGCTCAACACATTTCCAACGGCATGTATGGGCTGATCCTCGTCGAGCCGGAGGGCGGCCTCCCTCCCGTGGACCGTGAGTACTACGTCATGCAGGGCGAGGTCTACACCGCCCAGCCGTTCGGCAGCCAGGGGCATCTCGATTTCAGCCCGGAGGCCCTGCTGGATGAGCAGCCGGAGTA
>DATEAV010000252.1:0-9858 GCA_035288185.1 Anaerolineales bacterium
CCCCACGCTCCTCGTGGGTGCGAATGCCCAGGGGAAGACGAGCCTGCTCGAGGCCGTCTACTACCTCTCCGGCGCCGCCTCGGCCCACGCCTCGAGTGACCGCCAGCTCATCAACTTCCTGGCCCTCCGGGAGCCCGCGCCGTTCGCCCGCATCGTTGCCGAGCTGCGGCAGGGCGATCTCCCGCAGCGCATCGAGATCCGCATCGTCGAGGAGGCCGGCGGCCCGGGTGAGGGGCCGCGGCTGCGAAAGGAGATTCTGGTAAACGGGGTTCGCCGGCCGGCGCGGCAGCTCGCCGGAACCTTCAATGCCGTCCTCTTCCAGCCGCGCGATCTCCAGGTCGTCGAGGGCTCGCCCGGCGACCGCCGCCGCTTCCTGGATGAGGCCCTCTCCCAGGCCGACCCCGCCTACGGCGAGGCCATCTCTCACTACGCCAAAGTGCTCTCCAACCGCAACGCGCTCCTGCGGCAGATCCAGGAGGCTGGGAGCAGCCCGGGCGGAGATCAGCTCGCGTTCTGGGATGAGCAGTTGGCCGAGCTGGCGGCCACCCTGATGCGAAGCCGCGCCCTGGCGCTGCGTGAGCTCGAGCACCTCGCCCAACCGATCCACAGCGACCTCACCCGCGGCGCCGAGAGCCTGCGGCTCGAATACCACCCCTCCTTCAACCCCCTCCCGCAGCCGCAGTGGCAGCTTGGCCTCCCGCTCGACGCTCCGCCCGAGCGACCTGCTCCCAGCCGGGAAAGCCTGCGGGAGGGGTTCCTGGCCGCGCTCCGCGATTCCTATCCCGACGAGATCGCCCGGGGCCTCACCTTGATCGGGCCACACCGCGACGATTTCCGCATCCGGGCCAGCGGCATCGACCTCACTACCTACGGCTCCCGCGGCCAGAATCGCACCGCCATCCTGGCCCTCAAGCTCGCCGAAATCGAGTGGATGAGGGAGCGCACCGGCGAATGGCCCGTGCTGCTTCTCGACGAGGTTCTGGCGGAGCTCGATGTGGCACGGCGGGCCTCCCTCCTGGCCCGAGTCCACTCGGCCGAGCAGGCCATCCTCACCTCGGCCGACCTGGCCATGTTCGCCGAAGACTTCCGCCACAAGACCACCATCTGGGAGATCTCCGGCGGAGCCCTTCGTCCTCTGAAGACCTCGTAACCCGCCTTCCCTCCTTCCCCGACGCCTGCTTGGCAGAGGAGGGAGCATCCGGCGGCTGACCCGGAAACAGCATGTTGCATTGTCGCGCGGTCCGCCGTAGTATGTCAGCAGGGCACATCTTCTACGCAAGCCTCACAGCGCGTCGCCGCAGGCGCCCACCCCTCGGCCGCGCGGCTTCGCTTAGGAAGGGGGTACGATGAGCACGAAGCCCGTTATCCTTCTGCGGAGTGGTTTGATCCTCGCGATATGGGCCAACCTCGCCGGATGCGGTTTTGAGCCGCACGTCGAGCCTCTCGAAATTCCCCCTCCCCCCGGAACCGCGCTCCCAGAGACTTTCCAGGCGCCCGGGACACCCCCCCGACGTGGGCACTCCCGGAGCTACCCCCTCTACGCTCGAGGGTGCTTTCACGTCTGCCGACGCGATCGAACTGTGCGGCACAGCCGAGCTCTTTGGGGATGAACAGGTGGGATCGTGCCTGGCACCAGGTGGCGAGAGCTATTATGTGTGGATAACCCAGACGAAGTCATTGAGGTGAGCCGTGATGACCCCTACCTGCAGGCCTTTCGGCTCGCGGCCCTCAATCGGCAGTCGAGGCTCTCCAAGATCGAGGACCTTGCCGCGCAATGGCCTGAACTGGGCCTGTTGTTCTTCGAGCTCTATGCAGCGAGCGGGTCCTGCGGAGGAGCCGCGGTGGCCGCAATGACAGGCGCGGGGATCCCATTAGCAGTGGCCCTTCTACTTGGTTGCGGCGGCTCCGTCGCCGGATTTCTGTACACCGGCAACGAAATCGCGAGAGATGCTGGAGATTTAGCGAATGCCATGATCGCCTGGTGGCAGCATGACTCCGACGCCAGATACAACTTCTGCCGAATGGAGGGTGGGTCTGATGCAGACTGCAGAGACCGCGAAGGCTAGCGAAAGAGCCTGGTTTGTCGGCCTGCTGAGCCTAGGGGGAGCCGCTGCCTCTTCGGCCCTCGTATCTGAGGGGACGTCCGCGGTTGCCTATGTCCTGCTGGGCCTTCTCATAGTTGGCGCGGCCCTCGCGGGGCTACACAAACGCATTCATGGATTCCTCCACCGCCTCGGTGGCCGATGGCTGGCTGGCTTCCTGGCCGTTTTCGTCCCGCTTGGCGGAACAGTCGTGTTCGCGCTCTACCCGGTGGGAATCGGCTTCGCACTAGCCGTTGGCGTTCCTCTGGACACTAAGTTCATCGTTGTAGCCGCGGTATCGGCGCTGCTGTGTCTCGCCAATCTAGCCGCGCTTGTGGTAAACACTGCCGCAATCCTGGGTAATCGTCAGTCGCGATCGTAGCCCCTTAGAGTGATCGACCGACCTTCCGCCGAATCCCCTCTTCTCCTGTAATCCTCGATGCGCTGCACTTCTCCCCCCAAGATCGGGTGGCCGCGCGTCGTTCCCATCTCCCCCGTTGATCACGCAGCGACGCTGCCGGAATCCATGTACACTCTTCGCCAGGGCGATGGCCTGGCGAAGGAGAAGCGCCCATGAAACCCCACACGCCTGCCCTTGTGCTCTCCGCGATGATCCTCGCCGGCCTCGCCTGTTCTCTGGTTGAGAACCTGGGAGGACCGGCAGCCGACACCGAACCCTCTCCACCACCGGATGCGGCCCCGCCGCCATCCCCGACCGCCGAGCGGCCGACCCGGGTTCCGCAGACCCCCACGGAGCCCGCCCCGCACTATGGCCACTGGGAGGGAGCTTCGGTTGTGCACTAAGGAGACACGCTCAGGCCGGAAGGAGTCCACCATGAACACATGGAAGACGGCGCTTCTGGTTGCGGCGGTGGCGTTGATGCCGGTCATCGCCTGCACCGCCATAGGGATCGCTCTTCCCACAGACACGCCGGAACCAAGTGCGACGAACCCCCCGACCCCGACCGCCACGCCGAGGCCGACGTCAACCCCTCGTCCCACGGCCACCGCCACTCCGGCGTCCCGGATCCTCACCGACGCCGCCACGGGCGCCCGGTTGCTCCAGGCGGCCTTCGAGGGATTCCCGCTGCCGGGGCCCGAGTGGGGAATCGAGGAGGCCGCCGTCGGCCCGCATGAGGGAGGCTCCTACCCTGCCTCCCCCCGGTCGGAGTTCGCCACCGCCCAGGCCATGTGGGAGGCAGACACCCTCAGGGCGATGTTCGCCGTGTGGGTCTTTCGAACGCCAGACGAGATGCTCGAGTATTGGTATGGCCTGACGGCGAATCTGGGCGTCCCCTCGACCGGCCCCGAAGAGAACGGATCGCTCCTCTCGAATGCCGGGACCTGCGACACGGATGGGAATGTCCCCGATCCTTCTCGGCCATGCCTGCAATTCGTGGTTGGAGGGGGACCGTGGTCATTCGGCAGCAGCCCGCAGATCAACGTGCTCATCACCGTGGCAACATGGGAAGCGACGCAAGATGAGGCCCTTACCGAAAGCCTCCGTCTCTTCGCCGATGTTCTCATCAGGCTGGAGGGTGTTTTTGGCGCAGCAGCCGCACCGACCGAGGCCCCGCCCGGCGCGCTGCTCCCCGAGGTCTACGTCCGGCCGTTCTGCAACTGCACCGAGACGGCTGCACTGGGTCAGACGGTGTTCCTGCGATGGGGTTGGGTGGCCACCACCGAGGAGCTGACCAGGGCCTACATCGACGCCAGCTCTCAGCGAGTGTGGATTGACGGCTCTGCGGATCCCGTCCTCTGGAGCATCGGGGACAGCGATTGGAGCGAGATCACCTGGAACCAAGAGTATGAGGGCTACGCCTCGACCTGGTTCTGGCAGCTCCCGCCTCTTCCGCGAGGGACTCACCGGATCGAGATCGAGGTCACTCTCTCGGAAGCCGTGAGCGACGGCTACGATATGGACAGCGATGGCCAGCCGGATCTCTACGGGCCGGGGGTTGTCAGCACCGGTTGGGTCGAGCTGGTCGTGCACTAGAAAGGGCGTGCCTAAGTAGGCCTTGCCCCCAGTTCGTGGCGCGCGGGGGATCGATGGCCTTCCTGAGCGGCTGGGATTTCCCGGTCCTCCTGAATGGACCCCCTGGGCCCCCACGATTGCCTGCCGGTTCTATCGGATCAGCGTGGTCAATTCGTGGGCTGGCGCGCCGCTCCCCTTGCCGTAAGGGCTACAGTTGGGCGGCTTTTCCTCGCCGGAGCGCGCCTTGACAATCCTCGCGGCGGGCTTACAATGTAATTACTCTGGCGCGCAGGAGACCGCCCATGGAAAACGTTGTTCGGGCAAAGGTCGTCCCCATCGGCAACTCCCGGGGTATCCGGATCCCAAAGGTCTGGCTGGAACAACTGGGCGTTTCGGACGAGGTTGAGATGGCCGTTCACGACGACAAGCTTGTCATCCGCCGGCCTCGTCATCCACGCGAAGGTTGGGGGGAGGCATTTCGGCAAATGGCGGCGGCGTCCGATGACAAGCTGCTTGACGAGCTGGTCCCCACGCATTGGGAGGCCGAGGACTGGGAATGGTAGTCAAGCGATTCGACGTCTTCCTTGTCGCCCTCGATCCAACGATGGGGAGTGAGATCAAGAAGACGCGGCCATGCCTGGTCATCTCTCCCGACGAGATGAACGCCTATATCTCTACGGTGATCGTGGCGCCCATGACGACAAAGGCGCGCTCCTACCCGACACGGGTGTCCTGCCGGTTTCGCGGCAAAGCGGGACAGGTCGTGCTCGACCAGCTGCGGACAGTCGACAAGGTCCGGCTTGTCAGGCGACTGGGCCGCATCAGCGACGCGGTGCAGGCCCAGATCCTCTCGGCCCTGACGGAGATGTTTGCGTAAGGCCGCCCAACACATCGCCGCACCGCTGAACTCTTGCGCCGCACAGTGCAAGGCATGCCCTTCAGGAGGGCTTCGGGCCTGAACGGGATGCTCGGACTTCGACTGGCCATGGGAGCGCGAGGGTTCGGCGCAAGACGCCGTGATCTGGCAGGGGAGCGAGAGGCAGGCCGGTCGCGCCGTCTCCCTTATCCGAGCGGCTTCTTCGCCGGGATACCCGGCCGACGGGGATAGTCGGCCGGCGTGCGGGCCGCCTTCTCCATCACAACCAGGTAGCGTGTCTCCACGACCCCGGGGAGCTCCAGCGGGATCACCTGATGAATCCTGCCCCCGACGAGCTTCAGCGCCCCTTCAGCGGCCTGGGCCTCCGCCGGCCCGGTCTCGCCTTTCTGAGCGATTGCCTTGCCCCCCAGCCGAAGAAGCGGAAGGAGGTATTCCACGAGCACGGGTAGGCCGGCGACCGCCCGCGCCAATGCCCAGTCATAGGCTTCTCGGTGCTCGGGCCAATGAGCGATCTCCTCGGCTCGCGCATGCACCACCTCGACGCCGTCCAGCTCCAGGAGGGCAACGATGTGGCGGCAGAACTCTGCCTTCTTCCCGGTCGCCTCCACCAAGGTCAGGCGAATCTGAGGCTGGACGATTTTCAGCGGGATCCCCGGAAAACCTGCCCCGGTTCCAACGTCAATGGCCCGCCCGACGGGCCGGGCACCCATGGCCAAGAGACAGGTGAGAGAGTCTAGAAAGTGCTTGATTTCGAGGGCTTCGGGATCGGTGATCGCGGTGAGGTTGACGCGTTCGTTCCACGCGATGAGCTCGGCGGAATAGCGTTTGAAGGCCTGCAGCTGGCTGGGCCTCAGAGTGAGGCCCACCAGGCGCTGGGCCGCCGCCGCCAGATCGGGCCGAGTTGCCACCGGTGCCCCTAGCTCGAGCGCTCCAGGCGGAGGCAGGCGCCTACTTCCCCCACTTCGAGCCCTCGCCAGTTGGTGAGGCGTCTCTCCTCAAACTCCGCCAGCCGCCCACGCTGCGCCGCGTCGAGCGCGCCAAGCTCCCCGAGGACAGCCAGGACCGCCCGCGCGGTGGCGCGCTGCCCGGGAGGTGTGTCACTCGGCCGGCCTTGATCCCCATCCGCAATCTTCAGGGCGATCCCCAAAGCAGGCGAGCCGGGGCCAGCGGCGCCGGGCGCCACGGCAATGCCGTGATACCCCTCGGCCCCACCCTTGACCACGAGCCGGCCCTCCCCCACCTGCATCAATTGAGTGTCGAAACGCCCCGGGCCGGCGACCAGAAACGGATGCGAAGCCATCGCCTCGAAGATTCTCCGACACGCTTCCGCACGGGCGGGCGGCAGCCGCGACGGATCGCCCAGGCGAGCGTAGGCCGTGGCGGCCGCGCGCAGTGGCACGGCAAACGTAGGGACGGAACACCCGTCGATCGCCACCCCGATCGCCCCCGGCTCGAGTGAACACATCTCGGAGATGGCGAGCAGGATCCGCTCCTGCACCGGATGGCCCCTCTCCATATAGCTGCCGGTCGGAACACCGAGGTACCGGGCGAGGGCAATCATTCCCGTGTGCTTGCCGGAGCAGTTGTGCCGGTTTGGGGTGGGCTCGAGGCCCTCGGCCCGCAGCCGGCGCGCGGTCTCAGCATCAGCCGGAGGGTGGACGCCACACAGCAGGTCGTCTTCGCTCACCCCGGTCTGGCTTTGCGCGCTGCCCACCATCCTGACGTGCTCATCGGTTCCGGAGTGCGACGCGCAGATCACGGCCAGGTGTGCCGGGGTCAGGCCGAAGTGGTCGGCAGCGCCGCTCTCCACCAGGGGCAACGCCTGGAACGGCTTGGCGCTCGAGCGCAGGAAGGTGACCGTCTCGGGATCTCCCCACCACGCCACGAGGTTGCCGAGCGGATCGGCGACGGCCACCGCGCCGTAGTGAACCGATTCGACGATCCCGCCGCGGAGGACTTCGACGACAGGCTGATATCCCACGCGTCCGTCCTCTGGATCAGCACGCCGGCCCGGGATCGGCTCACTTCCCGGGGGCATAGATTCGAGTGTAGAGACGCGCCAGGCCCGTCTGTAGCCGGAGCAGCGCCTGCTCGCGGCGGGCGGCCGAGAGGCGAAAGCCGTCGAGCAGCGAGGAAGCCGAGGCGGCGGCCGCCTCGGCCGATGCCCCCTTCGACCCGAGCCGCTCCAACCGGTTGATGATCTTGCGCAAGAACCGGATCATGGCCGCGATCTCGTCTCCTCGAACGCGGGCCTCCTTCGAGGGGAGGAGGGTGTAACGGTCATACGGCGGCTTGCGCGCCGCTTCCAAGGTGGCTAGCCAGGATTCGGGATCCGCCTCTCCCAGATAGGGAGGCTCCGAGAGCATCACGGCGTCGCCGATGAAGGCCAGGCGGGCTTCGGGGATCTCCACCCAGATGGATCCGGCTGTCGGCCCCGGGTGATGCTGCAGCACCACCTCCCGGGCGCCCATGTGAAGCACCATGAAGTCGGAGAAGGTGAGCTCGGGAATCGCCTTGCGCACGCCGGTGACGCGTTTCAGCCGGTCGGCTTCGGCCCCGATCGGAGCGGTGTTGCCCTTGAACGTGTCCGGCCAGCCGCCGATCACCTGGCGGGTGAGATCGTGGGCGATCAGGGGCAGGTCGAGGGTGCGTGCCCCCAGGACTCGGTCGGGGTGGTAGTCGAGAGCGGCAAGGTAGCGAGGCCGGCCGAGGTCGGCCAATGTTGCCAGCCATTCGCGGCTGTCTTCGGCGCGGATCGGGCAATCGACGAGTAGCATCCCGTCGTCGCCGGCCACCGCCCCCACCCTCACGCCCAGGAACTTCGTTTCCCAGTAGACACCCGAGGTCACTTCTCGCATCGCGCCTCACTCTCCGCCGCGGGAGCAGCCGCTCCTGCGGCGTGTGATTCTCTCACGTCCGATCCGAACGCAACAAGGCTCCGGCTAGAGAGGCAGGCTGAAGGAAAACGTGGCTCCTCGCCCGATGTCGCTATCCACCGAGATGCCGCCGCCGTGGGCCTCTACGGCGAGCCGACAGAAGGCGAGGCCGAGCCCAAGGCCCTTGGCCGAGTCCCCGCGTTGGAGCCGGGCAAAACGCTCGAAAATCCGCCCATGGTCGCGCGGCGCAATCCCCGGTCCCGTGTCTTTCACACCCACGACGACATGGTCGCCGTCCTGCCGCGCCGAGACGGTGAGCTGCCCTTCCGAGCGGGTGTATTTGATGGCGTTTTCCAGGAGGTTGATCACCACCCGCCGGATCATATCGACATCCATTTCCACCGGCGGAAGATCCGACGCCAGCTCGAACCGCACCACATGGCCTTTGGCCTCGGCGATCGGCAGCACTTCCTCAACGGCCTCGACGATGAGCGCGCCGAGCGAGCTCGGCGTCTTGTGCAGAACGGCCTGCCCGTTCTCCAACCGACCCAGATCGAGCAGCGACTCCACAAGGCGAAGAAGTCGGCGGCTCGAACGCAAGGCAATCGAGAGCACCGCGCGCGGCGCCTCATCCTCCCTCACCAGCGTGGTCTGCAGCACTTCCAGGCTCGAGATGACGTTCCCCAGCGGGGAGCGAAGGTCGTGAAAGATCATCGAGGTGAGATCGGCGCGCAATTCATCCAGCGCCTGCCGCTCGGAGACGTCGCGCAGGATCCACTGCAGGAAAGGCAGCGATCCGATGTCGATCCGCTTGATATAGATCTCGATGGGCAGCGGGTGTCCGAGGCGGTGGGTGGCCCGGCCATTGTAGGAAAGCGTCTGGCCGGAGGTCAGGCTGCTCAGGTCTTGCGGGAGGCGATCGGGGTTGTCGGGAACGTGCAGGCTGAGCACGGAGCGCCCCAGCAGTTCCTGGCGCGGGTAGCCGAGGAACTCCTCGGCGCTGTGGTTGGCCTCCGTGATGATGCTGGCGAGATCGGAGATGAGAATCGAGTCGATGCTGTCTTCAAACAGGCCTGCATAGCGTTGCCGGGCGGCCTGCGTATCGGCGAACAACTGGGCGTGAGCGATGGCGGTGCCCGCCAGCCCTGCAATTCCCGTCAGCAGCTCCATCTGGTCGGGCGGGAAATCGCCCCGTTCCGGATTGATGGCCTCCAGCGCGCCGATCGTCTGCTCCTGCACCCGGATCGGCGCGCAGGCCACGGCGCGCGTGGCGAAGCCGATGCGCTGATCCACTTCCGGCGAGAATCGGGGGTCGGCGGCCGTGTCTGGGACGACCACCGGCTCTCCGTGCTCGACCACCCAGCCCACCAGCCCCTGCCCCGCCTTCAGCCGGATCCCGACGACGCTCTCGGCCCCTTTTCCGCGAGCCGCCCGAAACTCGAGCTCGCCGCTCCCCGGGCGGATCAAGGCCAGCGAGGCCGCTTCCAGGCGCATGCTCTGCCACGTCTGCTCCAAGATCCGCCGCAAGACTTCATCCAGGTTGAGGCTGGCGGTCACGACGCGGGCCGTTTCGGCCAGCGCCACCATCGCATGCACCCGCCGCTGGGCCTCGTCGAACAGCTGGGCGTTCGCCACCGCCGTGGCGGCGTGGTCGGCGAAGGCCAGGACGACCTCCATTTCCTCGGCCCCGTAGGCGCCCGGCCGCCGGCTGTCGACGCTCAAAACGCCGACCCCTCGGTCGCGCACCACGAGCGGTGCGCCGATCCAGCCGTGGATATCGCGCGACTCGGGATTCTGATCGGTGCGCACCCACCCGGCGTCCAGCTGCACATCCGCCACCACCAGCGGCCTGCGCGTCGAAAGCACGCGTCCGATGAGGACGCTGGGATCAAAGGGGATGACCACGCTGCCGGCCTCGGCCTGGCTGAAGCCTCGCGCTGCCACCATCCGCAGGCGTGTGTCTTCCAGTAGGAAGATGCTGGCGCTATCGTAGCCGATCACCCTCTCGAGTTGCTCCAATACCGCGGTAAACACCTGCGCGGGATCCAG
>DATEAV010000253.1:0-17098 GCA_035288185.1 Anaerolineales bacterium
GAGGGATCGGCCGAGAAGCTGGAATACGATCTCTACTACATCAAGCACCGCGGGCTGTGGATGGATATCTGGATCATCCTGCGGAGCATCGGTTCCATCTTTGGGCTGAGGGGAGTGTAGGTTGGCGGCGGTGCTGGTGACCGGCGGCGCCGGCTTCATCGGGTCCCACCTCGTCCGCGCCCTGGCTTCCCGGGGCCACCGGGTGCGCGTGCTCGACAATCTCAGCACCGGGCGGCGTGAACACCTCGAGGGCGTCGAAGCCGAGCTCGTTGTAGGTGAGATCCGCGATGCTGGGGCGGTGGCGGAGGCGAGCCGCGGGGTGGATACGATCTACCACCTGGCCGCGATGATCTCGGTGGCCGAGACGATGGCCGATCCTCTGACGTGCTACGACGTCAATCTCAAGGGGAGCCTGAACGTGCTCAAGGCGGCTCGGGAGGCCGAAGCAAAGGCCGTTGTGCTCGCCTCGTCGGCGGCTGTCTATGGCGGGGCGGAGGGGCGTGTGCGGGAAGCCACCCCGGCCCGGCCGCTCTCGCCCTATGGCGCCTCCAAGCTGGCCATGGAGGAGGCCGCGGCGCTCTTCGCCCGCGCGTACGCCCTGCCGACGATCTCACTCCGCTTCTTCAATGTGTATGGCCCGCGCCAATCCCCCGATTCCCCCTACGCCGCGGTGATCCCGCTCTTCATCCGGCGCCTGCTGGACGACAGGCCTCTCACCATCGACGGCGATGGCCAGCAGACGCGGGATTTCGTCTACGTGGAAGACGTCGTCCGGGCGATGATGCTGGCTGCCGAGAAGGCGGCGGCGGTCACCGGCCCGTTCAACATCGGCACCGGCCGCTCCGTCTCGATCTCGGCGTTGGCGCGCGTGCTCCAGGCTCTCATCCCGGCTGGGCAGGAGCCGGGCCACGGCCCGCCGCGGCCCGGCGACATCCGCCATTCGGCTTCCGACATTCGCCTGGCCAAAGCGGCGTTGGGATATCGCCCGGAAGTCGCCCTGAAGCAGGGCCTGAAGGTCACGGTACAATGGTTCCGCGAATGCCTGAGAAACGCGGGCTCATAAGGCCCCTCTTCCAGATCCGAAATCGGTTCCTGCTGCTCGGCGATCTGATCCTGATCGTCACCTCGGTCCTAGCCAGCTTTGCGCTGCGGCTGGACCTGGGGCAGCTCTTCCTGGCCTATATCCCCGCAGCCGGGACGATGATCGTTGTCGCCATCATCGTCAAGCCCCTCGTCTACTTCCTGTACGGTCTCTACCGGCGTTACTGGGTGTATGCCAGCACCCGCGAGCTCCTGACGATCAGCGTCGCCACGGCCACGGCGTCGGTGGTGATGGCGCTGACGATCATGCTCATCATTCTCGCCGGCGGCCTGACCAACTTCCCCCGCTCGGTGATCGGGATCGATTGGCTCCTCTCGCTGTTCAGCGTGGGAGGCCTGCGTCTCGCCGTGCGCGTGCTGGCGGAGAGCGGGCAGATCATTCAGAAGGCCGACGGCTTGGCGGGAATGCGCCGGGTGCTCGTGGTGGGGGCCGGCGACGCGGGCGCGCTGGTCGTGCGCGAGATGCAGCGCAACCCTCAGCTCCATATCCTTCCCGTAGCTTTTGTCGACGACGACGCGGAGAAGCAGGGGAAGGATATCCACGGTGTGCGGGTGGCGGGCACCACCCGGCAGCTCGCCTCAGTGATCGAGCGGAGCCGGGTGGATGAGGTGGTGATCGCCATCCCAACCGCCCCGGGAAGCATCGTACGCCAGGTGAGCGACATCTGCCGCTCTCTTGGGATCCCGTTCCGCACTATGCCCGGTGTCTATGACCTCATCGGCGGCAAGGTGAGCGTTAATCGCCTGCGCGAGGTCGACATCGGCGACCTGCTCCGGCGCGAGCCGGCGCGTATCGATGAAGAAGGCGTGGGGCGTGCCTTCACCGGCAAACGCGTGCTGGTAACCGGGGCCGGAGGCTCGATCGGCCTCGAGCTTTGCCGCCAGGTGGGGCGCTGGCACCCCGACCAGCTGGCCCTGCTCGGGCACGGGGAGAACAGCCTCTTCGAAGCTCTGCTCGAGCTCAATGACAACTTGAGCGGGCTCCCCTTGATCCCCTATGTGGCCGATGTGCGCGACGCCGAGCGGCTCGATGCGATCTTCGATGAATTCCGGCCGGAGGTCGTGTTTCACGCTGCGGCCCACAAGCATGTCACCCTCATGGAAGTGAACGTCGAGGAGTCGGTCACCAACAACGTGGTCGGCACGCAGCGGGTGGTGGATGCGGCGCTGCGGGCGGGCACCGACCGGCTGGTGTTGATCTCCACCGACAAGGCCGTCGAGCCGGTGAGCGTGATGGGCGCCACCAAGCGGCTGGCGGAGATGATCGTGCGCGACGCCGCCCTGCGGAGCGGACGGGCCTTTGTCTCGGTGCGCTTCGGCAACGTGCTGGGGAGCCGGGGGAGCATCGTCCCCATTTTCAAGCGCCAGATCGCCCGCGGCGGCCCCATCACGGTGACCCACCCTGAGATGAAGCGCTATTTCATGACGATCCCCGAGGCGGTTCACCTCGTCCTGCAGGCGGCCTCGATGGGGGAAGGGGGAGAAGTCCTCGTGCTGCGCATGGGCGATCAGATCCGGATCGTCGATCTCGCCGAAGACATCATCCGCCTCTCCGGGCTGGAGCCGGGAAAGGATATCGAGATCGTCTACACCGGAATCCGTCCTGGGGAGAAGCTCAGCGAGGCGCTGTGGGACGAAGGGATGCACTACCAGCCGACGGACCACCCCGACATCGTCCGGCTGGAAGACGACGGGGCTCTCGAAGGCGAGGCGCTGCAAGGCACCCTCGACGAGCTCACCCGCCTCGTGCGCGATAGCGATTCCCAGGCGCTGATCGGGCTGCTTAATGAACGCGTCCCCGGCAGCGTCGTGGGCAAGATTCCCCCGCCCGATCTGATCTCGGTGATTTGAGAGGGCTCAGAAACCGGGTATATCAGGCGAGCCGGTCCGGGGTGGTGGACGGCGCGAGGCAAGCGGGCATAGAAACCGGGTTTCTCCCCAGAAACCCGGTTTCTTCATCAGGCCCGTAGGGGCGAGGCGTTTCCTCGCCCTTGCGAATCCCCTCTCGATGGTAGGTGCATAGGGGCGCAGCGCCGGCGGGGGTCTGGGCCTACGGGATGCGTAGGGGCGAAGCATTCGCAGGAGTAAGGCCTCGCCATCGACGGACCTGTGTGCGAATGCTTCGCCCCTACCCCGGTGGTAAGGACCCCGGCTTGGGCATCGCCAACCTCGGGCGGCCGCGTAGGGGCGTTCAATGGAACGCCCCTACATCACCCGAATCTGTGCTCAAGCGCGTGCCCGAGGCGCGCCTGTGCCGCGGCCGCGCCCGACTCTAGCCCCTCGACGGCTTCTCGCCACTTCCCCGCCCTCTGCTGGTCCTTCAGCCCGCCCGCGTTCACACGCACGTTCATGGCCGCCGCGGTGAGGCAGGCCTGGGCCAGGGCGCCGGCCGATCCTGCGTCGCTGACAGCGCTCGGATTCCCCGCCTCGGCCACCTCGGCGGCAAGCTCGAGCACCGACACCGCGTCTTGAGCCACGCCCAGCGGCACCTCCCCGGCGCGCTGCATCGCGGCCTCGAGCGCCGCGGCGCGAGCCTGCGCCTCTGCCTCGCTCCCCTTGGGCATTCGCAGAGAGGCCATCACACCGTCGAAAGCCTCAGAATCCGCGGCTACGGCCAGTTCCAGTCGGGCCCGGTGCGCGTCGGCCGCGGCGGCAATCTCACGCATCCGAGGCTCGGCCGCGGCGAACTTCGTCTTTCCGATCGTCAGCCTGGCGACCATGCCCGTCAGTGCCGCGGCCATCGCGCCGGCGTAGGCCGCCGCCGATCCCCCTCCCGGCGTCGGCGTGCCCTCGGACAGCCGCTCCAGGAAAGCGGCCTCACCGGAGGTCACGGTTCCCAGCGCCGCATACAACCGGGCTTCAAGCACCTGCTCGGGTTGAAATCGGTCGAGCTGCAGGTACCAACGGGCGGCGTCGATGAGCGCCGCCTGGGGAATCAAACCGACCAACTCCGAGTGATCGACTGCAGCTCCGTATCGTTCGGCCTCGCGTCGAATCAGCTCGACAACAGGGTGCAGAGGAGTCTGAGTGAAATCGGTGAAATTCATCGAGACCTGAGCCCGGCCTTCGACGAGCAGGCCCAAGGCTTTGAGGTAAGGGAAACCGCCGGACGAGTGGCGGATGGTGCGCGCGATCTTGCGGGCGATCTCGACGTCGCTGGTGGTCAGGTAGACGTTGTAGGCGATCAGAGGAGCCCGGGCGCCGATCACGGTGGCGCCGGCCTTGCCAAGCCGGGAGGGGCCGAAGTCGGGCGCCCGCTCGGGATCGCGCTCGATCGCCTCTTTCAAGCCCTCATACTCCCCGCGGCGGTGGTTCTCCAGATTCACCCGATCGGGGCGCGTGGCGGCAGCTTCGTAGAGGTATACGGGGATCCCTAGCTCGCGCCCGACGCGTTCGCCGAGGCCACGGGCCAAATCGACGCACTCTTGCATTGTGACGCCGGAGAGGGGCACAAAGGGCACAACGTCGGTGGCGCCGATGCGGGGATGCTCGCCTCGATGTTGATCGAGATCGATGAGCTCCGCCGCCCGGGCGATCGCGGCAAAGGCGGCCTGCGCCACCGGGCCGGGCGGCCCGGCGAAGGTGATCACTGTGCGATTGTGATCGGCGTCGGTGTGCCGGTCGAGCACGTGGACGCCGGCCACGGCGCGGATGGGCGCCTCGATCGATTCGATCACCTCGGGCCGGCGGCCTTCGGAGAAGTTGGGGACACACTCGACGAGTGGATGCGACATGGTCACCTCGGAGATCGAAGAGCCGGGGCAGCTAAGCAGGCCCCGGCACGCCCCGTCCGACGCGGTCGGGGATTCCGCGCAGCGCCAGCAGGCTGAGGAGAGCGAGGGCAGCGGCGCCGATGAAGAGGGCGGCGTAACCCAGGTTGTCGCCGGGCTTAAGGGCGTTGAGCCAGTCGATGCCCGGCCCCGTGAGGCGGCTGATCGCCCCGCCTCCCGCGGTGGCGAGATTGGTCAGCCCCAGGAACTTACCCGCCTCTCCCGCCGGCGCCAAATCATTTGCCAGGGCCCAGTTGGCGGTGACGAAGACGCCGATCCCAGCGCCAATGATACTGCCGAAGACGAGCACCTGGCCGGCCGAGCTGGCCAGGAGCATCAGCATGCTCCCGATCGCCACCAGGATCGCCGCCGCCACGTGAAGAGGCTTGCGGCCGATCCGATCGCAAAGGTAACCCGTGAGGATCGAGAAGGCGATCAGAGAAAGCACGATCGTGGCCAGCAAGTCACCGGTGAGCTGGAGCGGATTGGCGGGCTGGAGTACGTCGCGCACGTAGTATTGGGCGAACGCCTGGACGCCGTAGATCCCGAGAAGGAAGAGGAACCGGCCCCAGATCAGGCGCCAATACGGAGTGTTGGCCTTCAGGTCGAGGCGAAAGGCGGGGCGGAGCCTGTCGGTGAAGGTGGCGGAGGAGGCCGGGGCCGGATCCTCTCGCACGCCCGCCGCCGTGGCGGCCGCGCCGAGGATCATCAGGCCGGCGACGAGGGCGATCAGCCCCATGGGCTCCGGGTTCTCCGGCGAGAGCAGACGCCCGGCGACGAGTGACGAAACGACCAGTCCGGCCATGTCGAGGAAGTTCTTCACTCCGCTTGCCAGCCCCATCCGCTCGGGGGCGACGCGGTCGTGCATCAGCCCCTGGGCGGGTCCGTGGGCGAGGTTGGAGGTGAATTGGAGCCCGACGTAGCCGAGAGTGAGCGCGCCAAGATCGCCAGCCGTGCCGATGATGGCGAGGAAGATCAGATCCAGCGCTGTCCCGATCAGAATCAAGGGGCGCCGGCGCCCGTGGCGCGAGACCCATGCGTCGCTCAGGGCGCCAGAGATCGGCTGGACGATGAGGGCGATCATCAGCCCGGCGAAGGTCATCAGGCCCAGGGCGGTGTTCTTCCTGGCGTCGTCGACGAAGGTGAGCAGGACGGCTGGAAGCAGGATGGTGTGGAGGGTGTTCCACATGAACGAGAGCCCGGGCCAATAGGCGTTCACCCACAGCAGCTCCCAACGGCTATTCGAGCGCATGCTGGGAACCTCCTCGTGAGTAGGGGCCGCGCAGGGCATCGGGCAGGCAGGAGGCAATCGCCTTCATCACCCGGACTGCCGCAAGGCGGTCTCGCGTTTCGGGATCGGCGTTCGCCTCGAAGGGGCCGGCGATCGGCTTCCCAAAACGGAGGCAAAGGGCCCCGTCCGCCTCGAACACGCCCGCCGGCAGAAGCTCGAGGCCGCGAGCGGCGAGGAGGGAGATGAAACGGCCCACGCCGGACGGCGGGGCCATGAGATCACCTTCCGACGAATCGCCTCCCTCGGGCACCAGGCCGACCAGCGGCCGGGGCCGGGCGCTCATATAGCGCAGCACTTGTCGCACCGCGCCGGCTCGCGCCGCGGCCTCGTGGGGCGCCGGCGGCATGGGCGGCATCAGGGTGAACGCGTACGCGCGGGCGACGCGGCGGAAGAGCCGGCGCGTGAGCGGTGTGAGGAGGTGCGAGCGGAGCGGATCGGGGTACGTCCACGCCGATGTCATCACCCAGTGGATGTCTTCGTCGAGCGTGGCGGTGAGGGCGAAGGGGATCCACCACGCCCGGAAGCTCCGGCTTCGGAAATGATTGGCTAGGACCACCCGCCCGGCGGCGGATGGGGCCGGCGTTTGGCCAAGGACCCGCAGGGGAGGCCTCAGCCGGCGCACAAAGGCCTGCGCGTCCTTGCGAAAGGAGCGCGGCTGTCCGGCAATGAGTGAGAGGGCGAGCTGCAAGGTCGTGGGCGTGAGGCTCGGATAGCGCGGGGAGGCCGGCATGAGGCCAAGTATAGGCGCGTCGAGTCGCCTCGGCCCGGGTGGCGATTCGCCCTCGGCTCTAATCCTGCCCTAATCTGTCTAAATTACAATCACAGACATCTTGCCGGTTGGAGGCGGGCCGATGGACCCCATCACGCGCCGTGCGTTCCTGAAAGTGACAGGCTTCGCCGGCCTCGCTCTCCTGGCCGCATGCCGCGCCGAGGGCTCACCGGCGGGGGAGGGAGCTTCGGCGGCGCTGAACGGCGCCTCCTCGCTTTCCCCCTCGCCCGTCGAGCTGCTGATCACCCCCACCGGGGAGCTCTACACACAGTCGTACTCCTCCACCCCGCGCGTAGACCCGGGCACGTGGCGTCTCAGCGTGGATGGTTTGGTCGATCGGCCTCTCACGCTCACCTACGCCGAGCTGTCTTCGTTTGCGAAGGTGGAGTCACTGCGGACGCTCGAGTGCATTGGAAACCCGGTGGGTGGCTCGCTGATCGGCAACCCGCGCTGGGGCGGGTTTCGCGCCCAGGAGATCTGGGATCGGGTGGGGATCCGGCCCGAGGCCGTGCGGGCGAAGTTCACCGCGGCCGACGACTACCAAACGAGCGTCGACCTGCGATGGATCACTCAGCCGGACGTCATCCTCGTCTATGAGATCAACGGAGAGGCGCTGCCCGCGGAACACGGCTTTCCGCTTCGGATCCTGATGCCCGGGCTCTATGGCCAGAAGATGCCCAAGTGGCTCACGCGCATCGAGTTCACCCCCGATGTCTTCATCGGCTATTGGGAGGGCCGCGGCTGGTCGGACGAGGCCTCGGTCCAAACGAACTCCATCCTGCGCCAGCCGAGGGGCCTCAGCCCCTTGCCTCTCGGGGGAGTGCCCGTCTTCGGGGTGGCCTTCGCCGGGCTGAGACGCATCATGGCGGTAGAGGTCCGCATCGATCAGGGTGAGTGGCAGCCGGCCCAGCTGCTCCAGGGTCCTTCGCCGCTGATCTGGACGCAGTGGTCGTTCGAATGGCCGGCGGAGCCCGGGACGCACCGCATCGCCGTGCGGGCGACCGACGAGACCGGATTCGTCCAGAACAGCGAGGCCGATTCGCTGTTGGCCGGCGCGTTTCCCGACGGGGCGAACGATATCCACTCGGTCGTCGTCAGAGTAGAAGGCTAGGCCGCCACATGCCCAGGCTCGCCGCGTCGGCCGCCGCGGCGCTGATCTTGCTTGCCATCGGTGTGGGCACGGGCCTCAGGGTCTCCCGTCTCGAAGAGCACGACTCCTTCTGCACCTCTTGCCACACCGTGCCGGAAGTGACCTACTTCGAACGCGCTCAAGCCGCGCTCGGGGGCCAGACTCCCTACGCAGACCTGAGCAGCGCCCACTACGGCCGGGCTCCTTCTTCTGGTGAGCAGATGGCCATTCGATGCATCGACTGCCACCGGGGCAGCGGAAGCCTCCCTCACCGCGCGGTGACCCTGACGCTGGGGGCGCGCGACGCGCTGATCTGGGTCACCGGTCAATCCAACCCGACCATCGAGAAGAGCGAGCTGATCGTCCCTTTCCTGCTCACCGCCGCATGCGTCGAATGCCACCTGGATGTGCTCCTCGTGGCGGGCTTCAACAACCATTTCCACAACCGGCTTCCCGAGGCCTTCCGAGCCTGGGCGGCGGGAGGGCAGCTGCGGCCGCCCGACGAGCAGCCGGGCCTTCCTGAGGCCGATCTGCGGATCGAGCCCGTCGAGACGGCCGTCCAATGCGTCGACTGCCATCGCGCCCATATCCACATCCCCGGCGCCGAGCTGCAGGCGTATCTGGATATCTACGGCGTGGTCTATCCGGCGTGTATCCGGTGTCACGAGGACGCCGGGCGCGGGCCGCTGGAACTGGCCGACCTGGACCGTGGGGGACCTCAGGGCCTGTGAACTACTCCCGCATCGACTGGCGGGGACGTTTCTTCGCGGTGGCGCATCCCCACTGGCCCCCACCCCGTTCGGGGGTGAGGGCAAACCTGCAGAACATAAAGGGCAATGCAGAGTGCAATTGGAGGCGAGGGATGCTTGCTCATGTCCACGTCCGATTCATTCACGGCCTCTCAGGCCGCGCTAGGCTTGCTCTTACGCGGTGAGAAAGATCGCCGCCTCGTGCGGGCCGAGTGAGACCTGCCTGCCCGAGAGGTCGGCTGCCGGCTGGGGAAGCGAGGAGAGGGCGAGGCGCCAATCGCCGGCGGCTCGATCCCCTTCGAGCAGGATGCGCCGAGGCTGAGAGGTGAAGTTGAGGGCCACCAGCGCGCTCTGGGAATCAGCCTGACGCAGGTAGACCAGCCCACTCCGCGGGTTGTCGACGAGGGAGCGGAAAGAGCCGCGGCGTAGAGCGGGGGAAGAGCGTCGCAGGCGCAGGAGCGACCGGTAGAAGGAGAAGACCGAGGCCGGATCCTCCCGCTGGGCGGCGACATTCCGCTGGCGAAACGAGGGGTGGACCGGAAGCCACGGCCGGCCGGTGGTGAAGCCGGCGTTGGGGGTGCCGTCCCAGGGCATCGGGCAGCGGGCCGGGTCGCGGCCCGCATAGAACGGCCAGTAGCGGCGTCCCGGAGGATCGACGATCTCGCTCCTTCGAAGCCGCGTGTTGGGCAGGCCGATCTCCTCCCCGTAGTAGAGGAATGGTGTGCCCCGCAGGGTGAGAAGCATGGCGGCGGCGACCTTGGCGACCGCCTCAGCGTGCCGTCCGCCGTAGCGAGAGACATGGCGAGGAACGTCGTGGTTGCTCAAGACGTAGCACGGCCAGGCGTCCGAGCCGAGCGCGGATTCCCAGCCAAGGATCTCGCGCAGGAAAGCGGCAGGCTCCCAGCGGCAGTCGGTGAAGGCGAAGTTGAAGACGAGGTGAAGCTTGTGGGGCCCGCAATAGGAGCTGGCCAGCGCGGCGCCGCGTCCGAAGAGCTCGCCCACGGCGCCGCGCTCCGGGTAGGAGTCGAGCAGGGCGCGCAGCTCCGCCAGGGCGCCCGCCATTTCGGGCTGGTTGGTGTCGTAGCGGTGTTCTTGACGCTCGAATCCGCGGAGCCCGAGGCGCGGCGGGTTGTCGGGCAGGTCGGCGTCTTTGAACCAGGCGCTGAAGACGTCGAGCCGGAAGCCGTCCACGCCGCGGTCGAGCCAGGTGCGGACGACGTCCATCATCGTCTGGCGGAGAGCGGGATTGCGCCAATTGACGTCGGGTTGTCCCTTGAGGAACATGTGGTAGTAGAACTGCCGGGTGGCCTCGTCCCATTCCCAGGCCCGGCCGCCGAAGACCGACTGCCAGTTGTTGGGGTAGCGCTGGCCGGGGCGCGGGTCGCGCCAGAGGTACCAATCTCGCTTGGGGCTGGTTCGTGAGGCCCGCGATTCAACGAACCAGGGATGTTGATCCGACGTGTGATTGAGGACGAGGTCGATCATCACGCGGATCCCACGCTGGTGGGCCTCCTGGACAAGGCGGTCGAAGTCCGCCTGGGTCCCATAGCGGGGGTCAACGGACAGGTAGTCGGCGACGTCGTAGCCGAAGTCCTTATCGGGCGAGGGGTAGAAGGGCGAGATCCAGATGGCATCCACGCCGAGCGAATCCTGGCTGCCGTTCAGGTGATCGAGGCGGGAGATCAGGCCGGGGAGATCTCCCAGGCCATCCCCATCGCTATCGGCGAAAGAGCGCAGGTAGATGTGATAGACGACGCCGTCCTTCCACCAAAGGTAGTCCGGATTTGTCATCGGGTGGGTCCTGAGGGAACTCCCGCGGGATTATACAGCGCCCCACAGGGGCCAGGCCGATGAGGGCGCGCATCGTCTGGGCCGCGATCCCTGCTGCGATGCTGATCGCAGCTTGCGCAGCCTCGCCCACGGCCCGGCCATCCGCTCCACTCGCAAGTGCGGAGCCTGACAACCAGGCGGGCTCCTCGCCGACGCCAGCGGCGGCCGAGATGCACTTTGTGGTTCTAACGCCAACGGCGAGGCGCGGCCTGGAGGCCACCGATCCATCGACCGTAAGCCTGGGCGGGGGTTCCCCGACCTTGGTCGAGTTCTTCGCCTTCTGGTGAACGACCTGCCAGCAGATGGCGCCCGTCGTGCACGGGCTTGAGCAAGCCTGGGGTGATGCGATCCAGTTTGTGTATCTGGATATCGACGACCCGCGAACCGAGCCTTTCAGGCGGCAGCTCGGAGCCAATCCTGCCGGGGGCGGGTCAGGAGGATTAGGGGGAGGGAGCTTGCTTGCGTCGGCAATGGAGGCGGGCTAGAATCCCCCGCCGGCGCCCTGCCGATTGGCCTTTCGTGGGAGGTGAACTGTGTCGGAGCAGAAAGCCAGGCTGCTGAAGCTGATGCGCTTCTGGCTCTTCGGGACGTTTGTCATCGTCTGGGCGGCGATCACCGCCTACATCGGGCTCTTCACCAACCGGGACTGGCTTGGTGCGATCAAGGCCGGCCTGCCGATCTGGGGAATCACGGCCGTCCTGTGCATCATCTGGTATCTCGGCTACGCCTACTGGCTGAAGCGCCGGCCCGAGTAGCCTGCGGCTGAGACTCTGCCGTCTGCCCGATCCCGGGTCCTGACGCGGGCCTTCCTCTCGGCCTCCTGTGAGCTCGGGCGACCGTGGCGTATCCCGCCGGATCGTCCGGGCGCGAGGCGCCTTCTCAGGGGGGCAGGGGGACGTACACCTGCCTCTTCCATTTTCGGCAGGGCCCGGAGTCCCTTCCGAGGTGATCTGTCTTGAGGCCGAGATCGCGGAGCCGGCCCTGAGACGCGAGTGGCAGCATGCATGTCACAGGCAAATCGCCGGCCGCGAGCGGCTTCTTGCATTGATGTCGTTTGCCTCGACAGGCGCATGCCGGAGGCTGACCGAGAGCTCAAGATGGCGACGCCGGTGGACATCATCGCGCCAGCGCGTTGTTCTGAGCACGGAGAGCCTTCATTGGGCCGTCTCGATTGACAACCCGAGGAAGGGAGGAAAGGAATGATCCATTGCCAGCGATGCAAGGCCCAGAACCCTCCCACGCAGACCAGCTGTCAGAACTGTGGGGCCGATCTCTTGCCCGGCATCGGTCGGGGGAATCGTATCGCCGTGCTTGTGCTCGGCGTGTTCGCTGCGCTTGCCTTGGGCATACTCGCCGTCATGGCGTTGCCTGAGCCAGAGGCCGAAGGCATGAGATGCGTGGTGAACACTTTGTTGCTCGGGGCGGCCCTCATGCTCGGCTTTTCGTTGCTGAGGGGGCTCGGTAAGACCCCGCTCGCCGCCCGCTATCGGATGCGGGCTGGACGGCACGTTCCCATCGACCCGGAACAAGCCTTCGCCGACTACACGAAGGCTGTCGAGCACAACTCTTCGGACCTCGCCTCGTGGAAGGCCAGAGGTCTTCTCTACGACAAAGTCGACCTGGGAAACCAGGCCCTCCGGGACGAGATCGGCCTCCTGAGCGGCGCAATGGCGAAGGAGAAGGAGCAGGTGAAGGGAGAGCTGGCGTCGCAGACGGTGAAGCTCTACGAGAGGCTGATCCAAGGCCTCGGATCGACCGGAGACACCCAGGAGGTCGTCCGGACCCAGCTCCGTCTACTTGACTTCGTCGAGCGGAATGTCGGCTCATTGGTCCAGTTCAAGACCGATGCCGTTGGCTTTGGCACCGGTGTGACCCTCTCGATCCGTCACGACATGAAGAAGCAGGTTCGCGAGGCGCGCCAAAGCATGGCCCGGGCCGGGCTGATCCGGGCCATCGGGACTTGCCCAATCTGCGGTAAAGAGGTTGTGGCAACGCCCGACCTTCAGTGTCCGAACTACGAAACCCACAAGCAGCTGCGTGACCTCCGATTCGTCATGCCCGACGAGGTGGATCAGCTCATGGAGACGCTGCAGGGCAAGGGCTAGACCCGAGCTCGGCGCTGCTGGTGCAGCTGCTCCGTAGTGTAGCTGATCGGCCCCGCCGTTTCAGGCGCGGGCGCACCTCCCTTGCGGCGAGGTGATCTCCATGGAGATTCTAGAAGAGGGGAAGGGGCAACTCGTCGGATGGCACGACCCCGATGAGAACCGCGATTGGATTCGCCGCAACAAATCCAGAGAGCTCATCGACAAACGCATGAGCCTGCGCGAAGCCGTCTCGCGGTTTGTTCATGATGGAGATTTCCTGGCGATGGGGGGATTCGGCCACATCCGGGTGAGCATGGCCGCGATCTACGAGATCATCCGCCAACGCAAGCGGGGCCTGACGATGGCCGGCAAGACGGCCGTCCACGACTCCGACCTGCTCATCGCCGCCGGCTGCGTGGACCGGATCGAGGTGGCCTATGCCTTCGGGCACGAGTTGCGCGGCCTCTCGCCGGCCTCGCGCCGGGTGGTAGAGGCCGGGGGCTGCCGGGTCGTAGCGGAAACCAGCAACGCCGGCTACCAGTGGCGCTTCCTCGCCGCCATGATGGGGATCCCCTTCATGCCCTCCCGCAACCTGCTGGGGACCGACACGCTCAAACGGAGCTCCGCCAAGGTGGCCCGGGATCCATGGAGCGGTAAGCCCATCTGCCTTCTCCCCGCCTGCTACCCCGACGTCAGCTTCATTCATGTCCCGCGCTGTGATTCGTTTGGCGACTCGCAGATCGACGGCACGATCATCGAGGATTTCGAGCTGGCGCGGGCCGCCCGCCGGGTGGTGATCACGACCGAGGAGATCGTCCCCGAGGATCGCATCCGCGCCGAGCCGTGGCGGACGGCCATCCCCTTCTATCTCGTCGACGCCGTGGTGGAGGCGCCGTTCGGCGTTCACCCCTGCCAGATGCCCCTGCTCTACTACTTCGACGAGGATCACATCCGCCGCTGGCTCACGCAATCGCGCACGCCCGAAGGCGCAGCGGATTACTTTGAGGAGTTTGTGTTCGGAGCCGAGGACTTCGAAGCCTACCTGGAGAAGATCGGCGGGAGGGATCGGCTGGAACACCTGCGCCGGGTGGAACTTCTTCAACCCTTGGAATAAGACTCTCGACCTCTGGCCGTCATCGATCCCCGGAGAGCCTGCTCATGCCAGATACGACCGACTACTCCCCGACCGAGCTTCTCGCCTGCGTCGCATCCCGCCTTCTCGAGCCGGGGACTTCCGTCTTCGTCGGCACCGGGCTGCCCATGATCGCGGCGATGCTCGCTCAACGCACGCACGCGCCCGGACTTTTGATCATTTTCGAGGCTGGGGGGATCGGGCCGCAGGTGCCCGTATTGCCCATCTCGGTAGGGGACTCCCGGACGTTCTACCGCGCTGTGGGAGCCTCGAGCATGCACGATGTGATGTCGATCTCGCAGGCAGGCTACCTCGACTTTGGCTTCCTGGGCGCGGCCCAGATCGACCGCTTTGGCAACATCAACACGACCGTGATCGGCCCGTACGAGAACCCCACGGTCCGTCTGCCGGGGAGCGGCGGGGCCAACGACGTGGGCTCATTTTGCCATCGGACGATCGTCGTGATGCGGCAGGACAGCCGCAAGTTCGTCGAGAAGGCCGAGTTCATCACCACGCCGGGCTATCTCACGGGCCCGGGGGCGCGGGAGCGGGCCGGGCTGGCCCGCGGGAGTGGCCCCTATCGGGTGATCACACAGCTCGGCGTCTACGGCTTTGACGAGGCTACCAAGGAGCTGCAGCTCCTTGCTCTCCACCCTGGGGTGACGCTGGACGACGTTCGCGCTCAAAGCGGCTACGCTGTCCGAGTGGCTGAGCCGACGAGTGTCACACAGCCCCCGAGCGCGCGCGACCGGGAAATCCTGCGCGAGATCGATCCGACGGGCCTGGTGATCCGCCGCCAGGGGTAGCTGCCAACGCTGCGCCTTCTTCATCCCGTTTGCCGAAAAGCGCCGGCGCGCCTTCGACATCGTGGCGTGCACGGTGGCCGTCCACGAGGGAGGAGGGCCGCCCGGCACGATGCGGAGCGCGGGGGCGTGCAGCGTATTGGCCAGGTCGCGGCGCTCTCGAGCGCGGGAAGGCGCTTGCTCCGCTACTCGATCCCCAGGACGCGGCGGGCGATGACCATGCGCTGGACCTCGCTCGTCCCTTCGCCGATCGTCATCAGGCGGGCGTCACGGTAGAGGCGCTCGACGGGGTATTCGCTGCTGTAGCCGTAGCTGCCCAACACCTGGATGGCGTTGCGGCACACCTGCTCGGCGATCTCGGTGGCGAAGAGTTTGGCGATGGCGGCCTCCCTCGTGACCACATGCCCTTGCTGCTTGAGCCAGGCGGCGCGGTAGACGAGGAGGCGGGCGGCGTCGATCTGGGTGGCGGCATCGGCGATGATCCACTGAATTGCCTCAAACGCAGCGAGCGGCTGGCCGAAGGCCTTGCGCTCCTTGGCGTAGCGAACGGCCTCCTCCATCGCCGCCTGGGCCAGGCCGACCGAGAGGGCCCCGATACCGATCCGACCGCCGTCGAGTACCTGGAGCGTCTGCTGGAGGCCGAGGCCTCGAGCCCCGAGAAGATGGTCGGCCGGGACGCGCACGTTTTCGAAGGTGAGGGCATGGGTGGGCGAGGCGCGCACGCCCATCTTCTTTTCGGGGGGGTGGATGTGCAGGCCGGGCGTGTCGAGTGGGACGACGAGGTGGCTGAAGGCCCGCGTGCCGCCTTCGGGCTCCGTGCGGGAGAAGACGATCACGAGGGAGCCGACGCTCGGGTTGGTGATCCAGGCCTTGTTGCCGTTGATCACCCATTCACCCCCCTTGAGCTCGGCCCGCGTTTGAGCGCTCATCAGATCGGAGCCGGCCTCAGGCTCGGTGAGGGCCAGGCAGCCGAGGCCGCCCTCGCCGCGGGCGAGGCGGGGGAGCCAACGGCGCTTCTGCTCCTCCGAGCCAAAGAGGACGATCGGGGCGCAGCCCAGCCCGTTGTGGGCCGCGATCGAAAGGGCGGTGCCCCCATCCGCCCATCCGATCTCCTCGATGGCGATGGCCGCGCTGACGGCATCCACCCCTGCGCCGCCATACTCCTCAGGGATCACGAGACCAAGCAGGCCGAGGGGGGCCATCTTGCGGACGGCCTTCTCGTTGAACTCAGCCCTTGCGTCCATCTCCGCCGCCCAGGGGCGCACCTCCTGGGCGCAGAAATCATGGACGGCGAAGCGCCACATCCGTTGCTCCTCGGTGAGCTCGAAGTCCATGCTGCTTCCTCCCCAATGGGGCGAGATGTCACGGCCGGCTTGCCGGATCGCGCCTTGGCCTGATCGTGCCCTCCGGGAAAAGGCGCGGCGTTGCGATTCTGCTACGCGCCTCCTGTAATCCTCCCAAACCAATACCAGAGGACGTCTCGCGCCGGTTTGCCATGGATGGATGCGGAAAGGTCGCGCAGACCGACTTCCGGGCTGTAGCGGCGGGCGTAGAACCCCTGGATCTCGGGCCTGCCATAGGCCTCGGCGATCACAGCGTTGAACGCTTGCGCCTGCTCCTCCAAGTCCACGCTCAGGTCGGGGTCGACGACCGCGCCCAGGTCGAAAGACTCCGGGGGCCGGCAGGTGCCGTCGGAGTAGGGGGCGCAGGCCGTGGCGGAGCCGTCCAGCGCGAGGTATTCCACACTCAAGACGATGGGGATCCCCTGGAGGCTGCGGTTGGCCAGAAGTGAGTCGAGCGCCCGGCCCGCGGCCGACTGCATTTCGGCCAGGCTGGCCTCGGGCCCATCGCTCAGCGGCACGTGCCAATAGACATGGACTTCATCGACCTCTTCCAGGAAGGGTGGAAGCGAAGGGGAGGCGCCGCCGAAATCGATCTCGAAGGAAAGGCGGCCGCGGTAGATCTCGCGCACCTCGCCCAGGAGGAGACGCCAGCGCGCTTCCGCCTCGGAAGGCACCGAGGTCGGTGAGCCGTCGGGGAAAGTGCTTCCGGGGAGAGAGGGCGCGGCCTCCGGGCCGCCCAGAATCAACCTCGAGGCCCCCGTCTCGGCGGCGAGGCGCGCATAGGTGAGGGCGAGGGAACGATAGCCCTCAAACCAGGCGTCCCACCAGGCGGCGTCGCGGGGAGCGGTCGACCACCACGCAAGCAGATCGCCGGAAGCCGGCACCAGGGACGGGCGAATGCTCACCTGCAGCCCGGCTTCCAGCGCTTGCGCGATCATCTGGCGCAGGTCGGATCGAAACGGGGAGCGGGCAGGGTCGAAGGCGATCGAAGGGAGAGGGGCGTTTTCTCCGAGGGTCCACGCCGGCGTGAGGACGAGGCCGTTTGCTCCGCCGGCAGCGATCTCAGCTGCCGCTTGCTCGAAGACCGCCGGCCACGT
>DATEAV010000254.1:0-2691 GCA_035288185.1 Anaerolineales bacterium
AACGGATGGGGATGCCGAGCAGGCGAGTGGCGAAGGATGCAGCTGCCCGGACGGGTGGCTGGCTCATGCGCGTGGCTCGCTGGAAGCAGGATGCACGCCTAGAGGGCCCGGCATTCTACACCCCTGCCAGCTCATCGGCTATTTGGCGCGTCCCGCTCCTCCGCCAGGCGCAGGCTGGATCATGACTCCCCCCTGCCGAGCTTCTTCAACCTCATGGTTATCTTGGGAAACACCGCCGAGGCGCGTCCACGCACGAAGGTGCGGGCGTAGTCTCGTAGCCCTCCGTCGCCCGCGCTGGCTCTCACCTGCGGGTTCGCGCGTTAAGGGGGCGATCAGTGATCGGTGATCAGTGATCGATGATCGGTGACCTGTGATCGGTGGTCCGTGGTCGGCAATCGGTTCTAGCGGCGCGCGGCGAAGAAGATATCCGCGTCGGCCACCGCCCCATCGACGATGTAATGGTGGATGAAGTAGAGATTGCCCGCTCGATCGAGAGTCGGCTCCGCCGCGAAGACAGAGACGATCATTTCCGGCGCCGACCAGCCGGCCTCGCTCCAGACCGAACGGAAGACCGCCGGCGCTCCGCCGGTGATGCGGGTGAACCATAGCTCCTGTCCATCTTCCGTCAGGAACGGCCAGCCTTCGGTCTCTTCGGTGTTCGCCAACGCGATCGGCTCGGCCGGCCCCCAGCCCTCGCCCTCGCGGCGGGCGAGGAAGAGATCGAAATCCGACGCGCCTGGCCTGGGTGCGTGGAAGTAGATCGTCTGGCCGTCGCTGCCCAGATGCATTTCCCCGACGCCGATCTCCTGATTGACCTCCTGGCCCGCGTTGCGCCAGTTGGAGGCCGTTCCGTCACGAAGGTCTGCAATCCACAGATCGATCCCACGATAGTTGCCTTCTCGCGCCGAGCAGAACCAGAGCTCCTCGCCGAGCAGGAAGGCGCAGCCGTCAAGCGCCAGCCTTTCGGGATCCTGAAGGATGAGCCGCCGCGGCTCCGACCAGGCCCCGCTGCTGAGCTCGGAGAGGTAGAGGCCCGTGACGCCGTCGAACAGCTGTTGCTCCGGCGGCAGCTGCGGCAAGGGAGTGAAGAAGAAGATCATGCGATTTCCGTCGGGCGTGACGAAGGCCGAGTCCTCCGCCCCCGCCGTGTTGATGGGCCCGGGGAGCGGCACGGGCGGAAGCCATTCCTCCGAGTGGAGGACGGGGGGCATCGGATCGGCCTCGGGAAGGGTCATCGCCGCTCCGGCCGGGATCGCCTCCAGGCGAGAGCGCACGGGGATTGCGGTCGGGGAGGGCTCGGAAGGTTGGGCGGGCATCGTGGGCTGAGAAGGCGTATCGGTCTGGGCGGGCGTGGCGGGCTGGCCGCAGGCGCTCGCGAGGGCCACGAGGAGCCCTCCGGCGATCAGCGCTTGGCGTAAGGGCGTCATGTCGGCTCCTGTGGGCAAGGTTTGGCCATCGAGCCTGCTCTCCTCAGAGTACAGGTTAGCCGGCGTCTTTGTCGCGCGCAAGTGGCCCGGGCGGTTATCCCTTGTGATCGCATAGCCCCTTCGACTGCGGCCGCAGGGTAGTCACCTGCCAGCGCGCTTGAAGCGCGGCCTCCGCTCAGGGCGCGATTGCCATCTGGGAACGGGCCGCGCCAGCCCGCTTGAAGCGCGGCCTCCGCTCAGGGCGATGACCGCAGGATGGTCACAGGCCGGCGCGCGCGAAATGCGGCCTCCGATCGAGTGGGCCGGCGCCAGGCACACCCTGCGGGAGAGTGACCGAGGTCTCCTTGCCGGCAGAACTCCAGCCGCCTACAATGCCTACGGGCGGGGGTGAATGGAGGATTGGCTTGGAGCGGCGTCGGGTGGTGAGACGTTTCACGCCTTGCTGGGTTGTCGTTCTAGCAGCTGCGCTGATCGGAGCATGTTCGGCCGGAGACCCCATCGCCGGCCTCTTCGCCTCGCGCACACCCACTCCTACCCGGACGGCAACTCGCACCTGGACCCCAACTCCCACGCGGACTTCCTCCGCTACCCTCACCCCCACCCAGACGCGCACGCCCACCCGGACGCCCACACCCACCCGAACTCCCACGCCCAGCCTCACACCGACCGAGACCGAGATCCCAACTTTCACCTCCGCACCGACCTGGACCTCGAGGCCGACGCGCACGCCCACCATCACCCCGACGCCCACCTATGACTATCCCGACGGGCGCGTGCTCCAGCAGGCGAACTGCCGCTATGGCCCCGGAGCAGCCTACCTCTTCGAGTGGGGCCTCTACCCGGGGGATCGCGTCACTATCTACAATCGCAACGATAGGGGGACCTGGCTCTACGTCAAGCCCAACACCTACCGCGGCCGGTGCTGGGTGAGCGCCTCGCTCCTAGAGATTCACGGCGACATCTTCGCCCTCGATCCGTTCTACTCCCCTCTGCCCTACTCGACGCTCTACTCGGCCCCGCGCAACGTCTACGCCAGCCGCAGCGGGAACGACGTCTGGATCGGCTGGGACGCGGTCTGGATGACGGAAGACGACTACCGTGGCTATCTCGTCGAGGCTTGGTTGTGCGTCGATGGCGAGGTCGTGTTCACGCCTGTCCGCGTCGATGGGACAGTTGTCGTCCTCACGGACGAGCCCGGCTGCGACGAGCCTTCTCACGGACGCCTCTTCGCCGTGGAAAAGCACGGCTACACCGATCCGGTGAC
>DATEAV010000255.1:0-9746 GCA_035288185.1 Anaerolineales bacterium
CATTGAAGCCAAGCTGGCCGAACTTGGCCTGCCGCCAACATTGATCCTGGAGCACCATACCCACCATGAGGAGAAGGCCGCCTTCGATCGCTTCCGCTTTCCCGATTCGCTGCACCGCATAGCGCTCCTCGTCGATCGCGGCGTCGAGGGCTGGGATGTTCCCGGACTGTTCGCTTGCGCCCTGGTCCGTCGGCTGAAGACCAGCAACAACTTCGTCTTGCAGGCCGCGTGCCGCTGCTTGCGCCAGGTCCCGGGGAACGCCCACAAGGCGCGCATTTACCTCTCGACGGAGAATCGCGGAATTCTCGACCGCCAGCTGCAGGAGACCTACGGCGAGACGATCACTGACCTCGACCGCACCTCGGCGAGGTCGCGCATCCGTGTCATTCGGCTCAGGAAAGTGGACTTGCCTCCCCTTGTGGTGCAACAGCGCATCCGCACGGTCGTCCCTCGCCCCAGAACCGGCGGCGAACGACTGCGACTCTCCCTCCCGTCCATCGAGCCTTCACCCGCCCTGCGGAAGACGACACTGACCATCGGGGAGCAGGCCTCCATCTACAGCCTGCTCATGCAGGTGGGCGACACGGTCGAGATCACCAGCACGCCCGAGATAATCGACATGTACTCAGCCTCGGTCGAGCTAGCGGCGATCTATCGGCTCGATCTCTGGGAAGTCCACGACGCGCTGGCGGGGCTGTATCCCGGCGGCCAGGTTCCGCGCCCCCATATGCCCCACCTTGCCCGCCAGATCGAGGAACAGGTGCACTCTTACGAAGTCGTCGAGGAGGTGCAGGAGCGCGCGCTGGCCCTGGTCCGTCCCTCGGGCTTCCGGCGAGAGAAGGATCCCGAGGGCACGGATGTCTTCACGGCCGAGATCGTCTATCCGGTGGACCGCGAGCATCTGCTCCTGACGTGGGAGGCGATGCAGGATCGCAATCCCGGCGGCTTCGGGTTCCACTACACGCCCTACAACTTCGACTCCAAGCCAGAGCAGAACTTCTTCGAACAGCTGCTCGCCGAGCTCAACTTGCACTCGGAGGAGGTCGAAGACTTGTATTTCACGGGCGCGCTCACCAGCCCGACTCAAACGGATTTCTACGTCCGCTACCGGGGCGAGGATGGCGAGTGGCACGCGTACACACCCGACTTCCTGATCCGGCGCAAGGACGGGCGCTGCCTTATCGTCGAGATCAAAGACGCCCGCTTTGAGGCGATCGTCGAGCAGGGCCTGGAACGGGAGTCGCGCGGCGACGCGTTGCTCCATGTCGAGGGCCGCAAGGCCGCCGCGCTGCGGCGCTGGGCGGCGTTGAATGCGGACAGGCTGCAGTATGAGATGGTTTTCGCTCGCGATGACAGCATCGCATTCGATCAGACACGGGGTGCGCGGGAGTTCGTCTCCAAGAAAGAGGGGCCGTGAATCCAGAACTCTTCCGCAAGAGCTCAAGCGGGCGGGTGCTTCGGGTCGGCAGCGGCGAGGCGGCGTATTGGGCATTCGTGCCCGACCCGCTCCCGCCTCACCTAGCCCTGCCCCTCGACCTGGTGTCGGCCCTCTCCGAAGCCGACCGTGCCCTCGGGGAGTTGGCCGGGCTGGGTCGCACGCTGGCCAACCCGCATCTGCTGATCGGCCCGTTCATCCGGCGCGAAGCCGTCCTCTCCTCCCGCATTGAGGGTACGCAGGCTGACGTGACCGACCTGTACGCCTACGAGGCCGGGCAGCTCGCCCTGCCAGGGCTGAAGCCGCGCCCTGAGGCCGACGTGCGCGATGTCTTCAACTATGCCCGGGCCCTCGAATACGGCTTGCAGCGCATTGAGCAATTGCCGGTCAGCCTCCGCCTCCTGCGCGAGCTTCACGGGCGTTTGATGGAAGGGGTCCGAGGTGAGGAGTCCTTCCCGGGTGAGTTCCGCCGCACCCAAAACTGGATCGGGCCGCCAGGGTGTACCCTGCTCCAGGCTGACTTCGTCCCTCCCCCGGTGGAAGCCATGCTCCCCGCGCTTGACTCGTTCGAAGAATACCTGCACGCTGCGGACGCCCTTCCACCGCTCATCCGCCTGGCGCTCATCCACTATCAGTTCGAGGCCATTCATCCCTTCGTTGATGGCAACGGCCGCATCGGCCGCCTGCTGCTCTCACTCTTGCTGGTCCACTGGCGGCTCCTGACGCTCCCTCTGCTCTACCTGAGCGCCTTCTTCGAGGCCAGGCGGGACGCATACTACGGGCTGCTGCTCCGCGTCAGCCAGGCCGGCGACTGGGCGGGATGGATCCAGTTCTTCCTGAAGGGGGTAGCGGAGGAGGCAGGCGACGCGATCGCACGCACGCAGGCGCTCCAGGATCTTCACCTGGAGTGGCGCGAGCGTCTTCAGGCCCGCCCCCGGAGTTCGGCCTCCGCGCTTCGCCTGCTTGACGAGCTGTTCATCTCTCCGATCCTCACCGTTCCGCGGGCCCAGAAGGTCCTCGAGGTCACACACCGCGCTGCGAGCCTGATTGTGGGGCGACTGGTAGACGAGGGGATTCTCACGCTTTCGCCGGACTCGCCGCTGCGAAATCGGCGATTCTGGTCGGAGCCGATCCTCAAGATCATCGGCTCGTGAGGCGGATCGATACCTTACTACACAAAGCGCCTATCAATGGTACATTGGGCGGCGAAAGTATCATAACAGCGCGGGAGTGACACATAACTGCAATTGACATAAGACGAGGAGATGATGGAGAAGCCGAAACAGGTCCAGATCAAGCCCGCCAAGGGCCGCCCGATGCTCACTTGGGTGGGCAAGCGCCCGCTGCGGCGGGTGACAGCCTACCCGGCGCAGCTGGACGAGATCTTCAGTCCGCCCGGCGCCGAGGCAAATGGCGGGACCCCTAGCCCGTGGAGCGACTGGCCCGATGGATATCCACGCGCCGGACTGCACTTCCACGGCGACAACAAGGACGTGTTGGCGCACCTGCTCGCCAACGGCTTCCGCGGCAAGGTCAACCTCATCTACATCGACCCGCCCTTCGACAGCGGCGCCGACTATGTCCGCAAGGTCACGCTGCGCGGCGCCTCCGGCACCGCTCGCCTCGACGGCGAGCCCTACACCCTCGGCGAGCAAATCCAGTACACGGATATCTGGGCGAACGACAACTACCTCCAGTTCATGTATGAGAGGTTGCTGCTCCTACGCGAACTGTTGTCAACCAGCGGAAGCATATTCCTTCATTGTGACGACACAAGGAACTACCAACTTCGCACACTGCTGGAAGAGGTGTTCCCCGGTGCGTTCCGAAACGAAATCATATGGAAGCGGTCCACATCTACGGGGCTTGCGCAAAGACGATGCGGGACTCTCCATGACACCATCTATTGGTTCACCAAGGGGGATGAGTACAAGTTCTACATGCAGCATCACGCGTACGAGGAAGAGTACCTGAAGCGCGCAGTCAAGGATGCAGCAGGTCGATTGTACATTCCGATCCCTACGGGCAACCCAGGGCCAAGGCCAAATCTCTACTACGAGTACAAGGGCTATTGGCCCCACCCAAATGGATACAAGTGGACCCGAGAGAAAATGGAGGAGTTCGATCGCCAGGGTCGCCTGATCTTCCCTGAGGACAAGTCAGGCAGGATTCAATTCAAGCAGTATCTTGATGAGATGGAAGGCGTCAAGCTCCAGGACCTATGGACGGACATACCAGCTGTGCATCCCGTGGCAGGCGAAAGGATCGGCTTTCCCACTCAAAAGCCCGAAGCGTTGATAGAGCGAATCGTGAAGATGGCATCATCTCCTGATGACCTAGTGCTCGACGTCTTCATTGGCTCGGGGACGACCGCTGTTGTCGCCCAGAAACTCGGCCGCCGTTGGATCGCCTGCGACGTCAACAAGGGCGCCATCCAGACGACCGCCCGGCGCTTGCAGGCGGTCATCGATGCGCAGAAGCAGCGACCTCCAACCCTCCCCCTTTCAGGGGGAGGGGAGGGTGGGGGTGAGCCCTCGCCCGCCCAGCTCTCCTTCGCCGTCTACCGGGTGAACGACTACCACCTGCAGATCCAGCACAACGAGGCCGTCGAGCTGGCCTGCGAGCACCTGGGCGTAAGCCGCGACCGCCGCGATGGGTTCTTCGACGGCACGCTGGGGAAGCGCCTGGTCAAGATCGTCCCCTTCAACCACCCGCTTTCGCCCGTCGATCTGGAGGAGATCCGCAAGGAGCTGGCCGCCCGCCCCGAGGAGGATCGGGACGTCGTCGTCGTGGCGCTCGGCAAGGAAGTCGCCGTCGAGGCCTGGCTGGAGGACTGGAACCGCCTCCGCAAGAAGGGCGACGTGCCGAACAAGGTCGAGGTCATCGAGCTGCGCACCGACCCGCGCTTCGGAGGCTTCTTCGAACACCATCCAGCATGCGCTCGGGTGAAGATTCGACGGTCTGGGGAAAAGATCCAGGTCGAGATCAAGGACTTTGTCTCTCCGACAATCATCGAGCGCCTCAAGGGCCAGGCCGGCCTCTTGGCGCCGGCCATCGACGACTGGCGGGCTATGATGGACAACGTGATGATCGACCCGGCCTACGATGGCCATGTCTTTCGGATCGTTTTGGGCGACGTCCCCGCCCGCAAGAGCGACCTGGTTGTGGGGGCCTACGAGCTCAAGGCTCCGCCTGAGCAGACTACCGTCTGTGTGAAGATCACCGACATGCTCGGCGAACAGGTGCTAGTGACGGAGGCCGTGTGACATGCACAAACACTCAGCCCTCGACGCCGAGTTCGGCCCCCGCCCTTCCGAAGCTCCCCTGGGCGTGGTTGCTGGCGGCTCGCTCTCCGAAGGCCTCATCGTCCGGCTCGACGCGCGCTTCTCCCTGGAAAAGCTTGCCGTCGGCCGTTACGTCGTGATCCACGGCCGCCAGACCGGGCGCAAGTTCTTCGGCTTGGTCACGGATATCCTGCTCGATGCGACAAACCCGGAGCTCTCCCGACGCCCTCCCGATGCCTCGAACGGCTTTGCCGCCGAAGTCTATAGCGGGGGCGTGGCCTTCGGCAGCATGCACGTCAGCCCGATGCTGATGCTCGACGAAGACGAGAACGAGCCGCGGCCCATCAAGACAATCCCGGCCCACTTCTCCCCGGTCTTCGAGGCATCGGCCAAAGACGTCGAGCGAGTGTTTGGCCGCGAAGACAAAGACCATTTCTACGTGGGCACACCTCTCGACATGGAAAACGTGCAGGTGAATCTGGATCTGGCGCGCTTCGTGGAGAGATCCTCGGGCGTCTTCGGCAAGAGCGGCACCGGCAAGTCGTTCATCACCCGCATGCTCCTGACGGGGATCATTAAGGCCGGCCTGGCCTCGGCCCTCATCTTCGACATGCACAACGACTACGGCTGGGCGGTGAAAGACGAGGCAGGGCGGGAATACAAGGGCCTGCGCCAGCTCTTCCCCGACGCCCGCGTCAGCGTGGTCACGCTCGACGAGGCCACTTCCCGCGCCCGGGCCAGCAAGATCGACCGCGTCCTGAAGATCGGCTATGAGCAGATCGAACCGGAAGATGTCGAGCTCCTGGCGGGGCTTCTCGGCCTGAGCGACGTGCAGGTGAACGCGCTCCATTTCCTGCGCCGCCGCCTCGGGGCGAAGTGGATTGAGAAGCTCCTGCATGAAGAAGACCAGGAGGATGAGCTTCGCCAGTTGGTGGACGAAGAGCGAATCGTCTCCGGCACTCTCTACGCCATCCAACGCAAGTTTGAGTTCTTTCGCCGGATGGGCTTCCTCGTCCCGGGCGCCGGCGACGACGCCGTCGACGACATCTTCCGCCGCCTCAACATGGGCACAAGCGTCGTCCTCGAATTCGGCACCTACGGCAACACGCTGGCGGCTTACGTGCTCGTCGCCAATTTCCTCACGCGGCGCATCCACAGTCGCTACGTGCAGCAGAAGAACCTGGCGGCCGGCCGAAAGGCCGACGAGCCCCGTCCGGTGGTGATCGTCATCGAAGAGGCTCACAAGTTCCTCGATCCCCAGATCGCCGGCCATACGATCTTCGGGACGATCGCCCGCGAGCTGCGCAAGTACAACGTCACCCTGTTGATCGTCGATCAGCGGCCCAGCGGGATCGACGACGAGGTGATGAGCCAGATTGGCACCCGGGTGACCTGTCTCCTGGACAACGAGGCCGATATCCGCGCCGTCTTCTCCGGGGTGAGCGGAGCTGGAGCGCTGCGCGAGGTCCTGGCTCGGCTCGATACCCGTCAGCAAGCGCTCATTCTCGGCCACGCCGTGCCGATGCCGGTGGTCGTGCGCACCCGCGACTACGATCCGGCCTTCTACGCCGCGATCGGGGTCGCCGAGGGCCAAGCCATCCAGGAGCGGGCGCGGCGCGGCAAAGAGACGCTCTTCGGGGAATAGGGGAAACGCCTCACCCCGTTCGGGCCGCGAAGCCCTCCCGAAGGACATCGGGACGATGCGGCCCGCCGGCCGTTCGCCCTGCGGGCTGGAGCCCGCAGGTCGCCGGCCCGGACGGGGGGCGACACCTGCCCCGAACCGCACACCTGCACCTGCAGCGCACTGCAGGTGCGGTGCAGGTGGGTGCGGGGGACGGCCCCCCTGCCCCCCTCTCCGCGGGGAGGCGCGCTTCCACTGAATGGACCCTGGCGGAGAGGGGGATGGAGATCTTAGGAGGCAAGGGGCGGCAAAGCCGCCCCTTGCCTCCTAAGCAAACCTCCCCTCCCCCGGCAAGACTCATCCGATCGTGCAAGGCGCCAACAGCCGGGGGAGGGGAGACAGGGGTGGGGGTGGACGGAGCACATGCCGACACGTGAAGGTCAGGAGCGGAAAATGCCGTCGTTCGCCATCCGCATGGACGGTCTCACTCGGGATTTCGACGGCCTGCGCGCCGTCGATCAGGTGTCGCTCGAGGTGCCAAAGGGGCACATCTTCGGGTTCCTGGGCCCCAACGCGGCCGGCAAGACGACAACCATCCGTTTGCTCCTGGGGCTTCTCGAACCGAGCGCCGGCCGGGCCGAGGTGCTCGGATTTGACACCCGGATGGAGGCCGACGCCATTCGCCAGCGCTCCGGTGCGCTGCTTGAACACACGGGCCTCTATGAACGTCTGACCGCCGAAGACAACCTGGAGTTCCACGGCCGCATCTACCGGATGCCGGCGGCCGAGCGAAAGAGCCGCATCCAGGACCTGCTCACGGGCATCGAGCTGTGGGATCGGCGCCGAGAGCCCGTCGGCAAGTGGAGCCGCGGGATGAAGCAGAAGTTGGCCGTCGCCCGAGCCCTGCTCCCCCGCCCCGAGCTGATCTTCCTCGACGAGCCGACGGCCGGGCTCGACCCGATCGCCGCCGCGGCGCTCCGGGAGGATCTGGTGAGCCTGGCATCGAAAGACGGCGTGACGCTCTTCCTCACCACCCACAACCTGAGCGAGGCCGAGAAGATCTGCACCCTCGTCGGTGTGATCCGCCGCGGCGTCCTCCTGGCCGTCGGATCGCCGGCCGAGCTGCGCAGCCGCAGGAAGGGCCAGCAGGTGGAGATCGTCGGTCGAGGGGCGAGCGAGTCGCTCCTGGCAGAATTGAGGTCCCTCCCGGGGGTGCGCGCCGTCGACGATCAGGATGGACGCCTGCGGATCGATCTGGAAACGGGGGCCGAGATCGCACCCTTGGTGAGCCGCGTCGTCGCAGCGGGAATGCAGGTCGAAGAGGTTCACCGAGGCGCCGAAAGCCTGGAGGAGGCCTTCCTGGCCATGGTCCGCGAGGCTGGTGAGGAGGGGCAGGCGTGACCGCCGATATCGCCACGGTCCTTTGGAAGGAGTGGAAGGAGATCCTGCTCTTCCGTTCGCGAGCCGGCAGGCTGGGAAACGCCCTGAGCATGATCATGCTGCTGGCCGTCTTCGGAATCTATCTGCCTCTGCAGAGCGGGCCAGAGTGGGTGACTTCGCCGCTGATGCTGGCGGCCTGGGCCTGGGTGCCGTATCTGCTCATCGTCGGCGTCATCGCCGACTCCTTCGCCGGCGAGCGCGAACGCCACACCCTGGAGAGCCTGCTGGCCACAAGGCTTCCCGACCGCGCCATCCTGATCGGGAAGATCGTCGCGGCCACGAGCTACGGTTGGGGGGTCGCCGTCGCCTCTCTGGTGCTCAGTCTGATCACGATCAACATCGCGTATGGAAGCGGCGGCCTCCTCATCTTCCCAACCCCTACCCTGCTGGCCATACTCGGGCTGAGCCTTCTGATCTCAACCCTCGCATCGTCCCTGGGAGTTCTCGTCTCGCTCAGGGCTTCCAGCCTGCAGCAGGCCCAACAACGGCTGAGCATGAGCAGTCTTATTCTCTTCGTCCTGCCCATCTTCACCCTACAGGTCCTGCCGGAAACCATCGTCACGAGCCTGGCACGGGCCGCCGCGGGAGCGGATCTGACCACGATCTACGCGGCCGTCGGGATCGTCCTGCTCGTGCTCGACTCGGCGCTGATCTTTGCGGCCACGGCCCGCTTCCAGAGGGCGAGAATGATTCTCGACTGATCCCGCCCCTAGCCATGCGGGGCCGACCCGCACCTCTCTCGCCTGGCACCCACTTCCGAGGTTCCGTGGAACTTCGGAAGTTGGTGCCAGGCAGATTCTGGCGAAATTCAGACAGTCCCGGTTTAGAATGTGGCTACCGTGGGCACAACCTGTCCAGGTTGGCGGCGGGGAGGTAGCGACATGAAATGGTCATGGAAGATCGGGGCGGTGGCTGGAATCGGCGTCTACGTCCACGCCACCTTCCTCCTGTTGATCGGCTGGGTGGCCCTCAGCTACTGGCTGCAGGGGGGCAATCTGGCGACAGTTCTTGCCGGCGTCGGCTTCATCCTGGCGCTGTTTGCCTGCGTTGTCCTGCACGAGTTTGGGCACGCCCTCACCGCCCGCCGCTTCGGAATCAGGACGCGCGACATCACCCTGCTCCCCATCGGCGGCGTCGCCCGCCTCGAGCGAATGCCCGAGATCCCGGTGCATGAGCTCTGGGTGGCTCTGGCGGGCCCGGCCGTCAATCTGGTCATCGCCGGCCTCTTGCTGCTCCCGCTCCTGGCCTCAGGGATCGCTCAGCCGCTCGCTGGGCTGAGCCTCACCGGAGGCAGCTTCATCGGGCGCCTGGTGGTCGTCAACCTCCTCCTGCTCGGCTTCAACATGATCCCGGCTTTCCCGATGGACGGCGGCCGAGTGCTGCGGGCCCTGCTTGCCACCCGCATGGAGTACACGCAGGCCACGCAGATTGCGGCCACATTGGGACAAGGGATTGCTTTCCTTTTCGGCCTCGTCGGATTGTTCACCAATCCGTTCCTGGTCTTCACCGCCCTCTTTGTCTGGATCGGCGCCGCCCAGGAAGCCAGCATGGTCCAGATGAGGTCTGCCCTGGGAGGCATCCCCGTGACCCGGGCCATGATCACGGAATACCAAGTGTTGACCCCGGAGGAGCCCCTCACCCGGGCGATTCAGATGGTGATCACCGGCACTCAGCAAGACTTCCCGGTTGTGCAAGACGGCTCCATCGCCGGCGTCCTCACCCGAGGCGACATGCTGCATGCCTTGGCCCAGGGGCAGCAGAACTCTCGCGTGCGCGAGGTCATGCGCTCCAAGTTCGAGGTGATCGACGCCTCCGAGATGCTCGAACGAGCCTCGACTCGCCTCCAGGAGTGCGATTGCCACACGTTGCCGGTCACTCAGGGCGGCCGCCTGGTGGGGCTGCTGACAATGGAAAACCTGGGCGAGTTCCTGATGATCAAGGCCGCCCTCGAGGCGAGCCGCCGCTC
>DATEAV010000256.1:0-3822 GCA_035288185.1 Anaerolineales bacterium
TGCGCAAGATGAGCGCGGAGATCTCGGGCGGCGCGTACTCCTTGCCCCGCGCTTCGACGCGCACATCCCCGTTGGGGGCCTTGACCACCTTGAAGGGGACGAGCTTCGCTTCCTGCAGCACTTCGTCGTAGCGCCGTCCCACGAAGCGTTTGATCGAGAAAATGGTGTTGTCAGAGTTGGTAATGGCCTGACGCTTCGCCACCTGCCCGACGAGGGTCTCACCTTCCTTCGTGAAGGCCACCACGGAGGGGGTCAGGCGACTCCCTTCCTGGTTGGCGATGACCGTGGGATCGCCGCCCTCCACCACAGCCACGACCGAGTTCGTCGTTCCGAGGTCAATCCCGATCACCTTCGCCATGTCTTTGTTCTCCTGTAGGAAGTCTCTCGTCAGCGGGCCTGGCGGCGGGGCGGGGCGCCCAGCCGCCGGCCTGCCGCGTTTATGCCCACCAGGGGCACCATCAAATCTGAGTCTATATGACTTATATATGCTGCGTAGGCTCGTGTCAAGTTGTCCCGTATTTTTTTCGAAAGTCCTGAAATATAGAGCAAGTGATATGGTGTAACCCTATGAAGCTGGGCTGTGCCGGGTGCTTGATCCTTATCGTCGTACTAACCTTCCTGGCAGCCCTGGTCGGGGGTTTCGTCTTCTTGTCCGGCAACATTTTCGAAGAGCCCCACTTTGAGGTCCTCGACTGGAGCCGGTCCGACGCCTCGGCCGCCCGGTACAGGCTCCATGAGATCATCCTGCGGGACGCCGGCCAGTCGGGACGGCAGGATCCGATCATCCTCTCCGAGCGGGAGATCAATGCCCTGGTAGCCCGCCACCTAGCCGAGACAGCGGGGCTGCGCTTTGAGCCGTTCGCCATGAGGCTGGTCCAAGGGCAGTTTCTTCTGCAGGGCCGGACGGTTCTCCGCAGCCTCCTGCAGGGTCCGCCCTTCGCCCAGCTCGCCGCCTATCTGCCGGCGTCGCAGCTCGACCGGTCCATCTGGATCACTGTCCGCGGGTACATCGCTGTCCACCCGGGGGAGCCGGGCGGCAAGCCGGGTCGGGCGCGGGTGGTGCTGACCGAGTTCAGTCTGGGGAAGCAGCCGGTAGGCAAATGGCCGTTCTCTGCAGTGATGGGCTCTGCGGGATCGGGGCTGCTCAAGTGGCCGGTGCCTGGAACGGTGCGGGACATCGACATCGAGGACCGGCGGGTCGTGATCCGGACGCGCTAGCCTCCGGCTGCGCCCTTCGCCGCGCGAACGAAGCGCAGTTGGAGGTCGTACAGCATCTCCTCAAGGAGGTGACTCTCTTGCTCGGTGCGGTTGCCCTCCGTTTTGGCCCGGAGCAGCGAGAGGAGATCGATGGCCTCTCTCGCCTGCTCGAGATCGAGGACGCGCTCGCCGGTCTCGGGATCGGCCGCCTCGCCGAGGTTCACGAGCGCGGAGCTTGCGAACATGATGAAAAGGCCCTGGAGATCGGGACCGCCCTGGGGCGGGGCGCCCGGACCCTGGAACGCGGAGCCCGCAGGAGCGGTGCGGGGGGCCGGCGCGGCGGGTTCGGTTGGAGCCGGGGCGGCAGGCGCCTCGTCGATGTCGTCGCGACGCCGCCTGTCCGTGACCTTGAACGTCTCGTCTTCAGCCATGCGATGTCTTCATGCCATGCGTTGTCTTCTTCATGCCATGCGTTGTCTTCTTCATGGAGGGCGGCCAGAGCCTAGCATGCGGTCCCAAGAGCTTCAAGGAGCCAACCCCCTTGTGTATAATGCTTTGGCGACCTCGGGATCGCTCATGGCTGACTCCGCCGGCGTTCTCTTCGAAGCACTGCTGTCCCTCATGGGCCGCCTAAGGGGCGAAGGGGGCTGCCCGTGGGATCGCGAGCAGACCCGCGCCTCCCTCAAGCCCTACCTGATCGAAGAGACTTACGAAGCGATCGAGGCCCTGGGCGAGGGTCGGACCGACCACATCGTCGAAGAACTGGGAGACGTCCTCTTCCAAGTGGTCTTCCACTGCCAGATAGCCCAAGAGCAGGGCGAGTTCACGATGGCAGAGGTCTTGCAAGCAGTCCTCCAGAAGATGACCAGCCGGCACCCTCATGTCTTCGCTGACGGCCACGTGGCCGACGCCCGTGAGGCGCTGAGCCAGTGGGAGCGGATCAAGAGGGCCGAGGACCATGGTGACGGCAGCCCAAGGTCGGCGCTCGACGGCGTGCCCCGGAGCCTCCCGTCGCTCTTGCGTGCGCAGCGCCTGCAGGTGAAGGCGGGGCGGGTAGGCTTCGATTGGCCCACGTGGCGGGAGGCATGGAGCAAGGTGCGCGAGGAGATGGCGGAGACCGATGAGGCCGTGGCCGCAGGCGATGCCGGGCGGATCAGAGCCGAGATCGGCGACCTGCTGTTTTCTCTCGTAAATGTAGCCCGGCTGCTCGAAATTGATGCCGAGGACTCGCTTCGAAGAGCCGCCGATACGTTCACCCGACGTTTCAAGGAGGTGGAGGCCGCGATGAGGGCCGGGGGCCGGCAGGTGGATGAGGTGTCTGCGGAAGATCTCGACCGCGAATGGGAGGCGGCGAAGTCGCGCGAGGCGCCGGGGCGCGACGGGACGGTGCGATGAAGGCCAAGATCGGCGGCACCACGTTCTCGATCGTTCGGGGCGACATCACCGAGGCGGAGGTGGACGCCGTCGTCAACGCGGCCAACGCCGAGCTCTGGATGGGCGCGGGCGTGGCGGGCGCGATGAAGCGCAAGGGCGGCACCGTGATCGAGGAGGAGGCCGTGCGCCAGGGGCCGATCGAGCCGGGCGAGGCAGTGCTGACCGTCGCCGGCAACCTGCCCGCGACCCATGTGATCCACGCGGCCGCCATGGGGCGCGACCTCAAAGCCGACCCGGACAAGATCGCCGCGGCCACGCGCGCATCGCTCGCGATCGCCGAGAAGCACCGGATGCTGTCCATCGCCTTCCCCGCCCTCGGCTCGGGTGTGGGCGGCGTGCCTCCGGCCCAGTCCGCCGAGGCCATGGTCTCGACCGTCGTCGAGCACGTGCGCACGGGCAAGACGAGCCTGCAGAAGGTGCTCTTCGTCCTCTACCAGGACGAAGCCCTCAAGGCGTTCTCCGACGCCCTGCGGCGCCTGGCCGGGGCCAGTTGAAAGGGCCCGCGGCCCCCGGGACCGGACCGATGGCGGAACCCAAGCTCGGACAACCAGTCAGCCGGCGCCTTGGCGATCTCCTCGTCCGCGAGGGGCTCATCGACAACGACCAGCTGGCGCGCGCGCTCCAGGAACAGAAAGGCTCCAACGACAAACTCGGCTCCATCCTCGTCAAGCTCAGCTTCGTCACCGAAGAGAAGCTGATCGCGTTCCTGTCGCGGCAGTACGGCATCCAGTCGATCACGCTTTCCCAGCTGGACATCGACCCGGACGTGCTCAAGCTCGTGCCGGAGCAGATCGCGCGCAAGTACGAAGTCCTGCCCGTCAAGCGCCAAGGCAACCAGCTGACGCTCGCCATGGGGGACCCGACGAACGTCTTCGCGCTGGACGACGTCGGGTTCATGACCAACCTCCAGGTCGTTCCGGTCGTCGCCTCGCAGGCGGCGATTCGCCAGGCCATCGACCGCGCGTACGACAGCACGGACGGGGGCATCGCCGACATCGTCTCGGAGATGGAGGGAGCCGCCGCCGACGTCGAGCTGGTCGAGGGCGACGAAGAGGTCGCAGCCAAAGTCGACGTCTTCGAGCTGAAGGAGTCGGCCGACGAGGCGCCTGTCGTGCGCCTCATCAACATGATCCTGGTGGACGCCATCCGCCGGGGCGCGTCCGACATCCACCTCGAGCCGTACGAGAAGGT
>DATEAV010000257.1:0-2515 GCA_035288185.1 Anaerolineales bacterium
CACGCTCGACCAGATCGAGGCGCGGATCCTGACGAAAGCCCTCGATCGAACCAAGGGGGTGCAGACCCGTGCCGCCGAGCTCCTCCGGCTCAGCTTTCGCCAGTTCCGCTACAAGCTTCAGAAGCACAAGCTGGGAAAGGAGCGCGACGCCGAGCCCGAGAAGTGACATTTTTTGACGGCCTCCCCAACAGATTGCGTCAGCGTTCGGACCGGAATCGACGCAGAGACTAGCCCGGGGGATTCCAAATCGCTCGTCTTTCCCACCACTTACCCTGAGAGCCGTCCGCCCGAGCGTATCCCCATTCCCTGGCATCGAACCTGCAGGATAACCGGGCAGGGGTGAGGGACCTCATAGGCTCCCTCGAACGCTCGGAGGACACAGGGTCCTCGGAATCCCTAAACGGAGAGAAAAAAAGGAGGATGACTCAGATGATGAAGTGGTGGAGGAAGCGGGTGACCTTCGGTAACCGACGGGGCTTCACGCTCATCGAGTTGATGATCGTGGTGGCCATCATCGGGATCCTGGCGGCGATCGCCGTGCCGCTGTACCAGAACATCCAGTCCCGTGCCCGAACGGCGAAGGCCCAGGCCGATACGCGGACGATCGCCTCGGCGATTGTGCAGTACTCCGCCCACTGCGGCGACTACCCCAACGAGGGGGGCGATAGCTGCCTGGCCGCGAACGGTGGTATCAACGGCGGGCCCGCTCCGGCCTCTCTGCAGGTCGTGCTGACGAATTCTGGTCTCCAGACCGCCGGCCCGTTCTTTGGGGCGAACTTCCCCGCCCCGCCTGCGGGTTGGGGCGCTGCCTACGCACTGTGCTTCCCCGCGACCGGGTGTCCTGCGGGGACCTTTACAGTGACGGCGACCCCGGCCAACGGCGACAACAGCGGCAACGCGGTCGTCGCTCCGTAACGCAGCCGTCGGTCGCATATGTCCAGAGGGGAGGCCGGAATGGCCTCCCCTCTTTCATTCTCTGGCGGGGACGAAGAAAGCCCTCAGGCCCTGCGGCGGCGCCTCGAATCAGAGCTTCTTGCTATCATACACAAGGAGGGCATCCACTGTGGCAGCTCGGGCGGTCAGCGGCGACGGAACCGTGGTGACGGTGCCGTGAGCCCCAAGTTGGCGGGGAAGGCATGATGGTGGCGGGCGCCCTCGCGCTGGGAGGAATCGTGGGGAGCTTCCTCAACGTCTGCGCCTCGCGCCTCCCCAATGGGAGAAGCCTCTGGATGCCCGGCTCGGCCTGCCCCGCCTGCGCGCACCCCATCCGCTGGTACGACAACGTGCCCGTCCTCAGCTTCATAGTCCTCCGGGGACGTTGCCGGGACTGCCGCGCGCCCATCGCGTGGCGGTATCCGGGCGTGGAGTTCGGAACGGCGCTGCTCTTTGCCCTCGCCTACGTCCACCTCGGGCTCGGCTGGGAGCTGGCCCTCGCCTTCATCTTCCTTTCGGCGCTCATGGTCATCACGGTCATCGACCTCGAGCACCAGCTGATCCTGGACCGGATCACCCTGCCGGTCATCGCGGCCGGCTTTCTGGCCAGCGTGGTCCTGGGCCGGCCCTCCTGGCCCGATTCGCTCCTGGGCATCGGCGTGGGCGGAGGAATCATCTTCGCGATCATCCTGGGCAGCCGGCTAGTTATGGGGGTGGAAGGGATGGGCGGAGGCGATATCACGCTCGCCGCCATGCTCGGCGCGTTTCTCGGCTGGAAACTCTTGCTCCTCGGCCTCTTCCTGGCGGTCCTGGTCGGAGCGGCCGTCGCTGTGGCGCTCCTGGCCGCCGGGCGGAAAGGCGGGAAGGATCCGATCCCCTTTGGGCCGTTCCTGGCCCTGGGGGGCACGGTCAGTCTGTTCTGGGGGAAGGAGATCCTGCAATGGTATCTCAAAGGATTCGTCGGCTAGACCGGGGAGGCTGGAGCCTCCTGGAGCTGCTGGTGGTGGTCGCCGTCATCGGGATTCTCGCGGCGATCACGATCCCGGTGATGGCGAGGTACACGCGGGCGGCGACGATAAGAGGGGGAGCGCAGGAGATGCGTACCGCCCTGCTCCAGGCCAAGCAGCTCGCCATCACGCGGCGGCAGAACATCTGCATCCAGCCCGTCGTCGTCCCGTTCCCCGGCTATCAGTTCCGCCAGAACAACTGCGCCGGAGCGTCCATCGTCATGCCGGGGACCGACGGGACGGGAGCCTTCCGCCTCCAGAACAACGTCACGGTGGCCGTCCTCGCAGGGCCCCCCATCTTCACCCCGCTCGGCGCGGCCACCCCGGGCGGGCAGTTCCAGGTGACCGGCCCGAGCGGCGATGCCCTTACCATCACGGTCTCGGCGGCCGGTCGCGTCACCTCCCCTTAGAACCTCGGGGCAAAGAGGGCCGGGGACCGGGTCTCCGGCCCTCTTTGAATCCTGTCAGTAGCGAGACACCCCCTCAGACACCTGTCAGTATCCCTTGCCTCTCCTCGGCCGGGCGCCCCCGGAAACCCCTTGGTATGTCATCTCTATGGCCTGGCACATGCGATG
>DATEAV010000258.1:0-7663 GCA_035288185.1 Anaerolineales bacterium
TCATCGACGGAGAGCTTGGCGACGGGTGTAGACGAGAAACCCGGTGTCTGTGCACGGCCTTCGCGGCCTGAGATGTCCTGCACGAAGACACCGGGTTTCTGCTCTGTTTGTGACAGCAGGTGCTTCGCGATCGACGCCGCCGCCTTGTGCCCGGCGGCAATGGCGTCGACGATGAACGACGTGCCCGTGACCGCGTCGCCTCCGGCGAAGATCCCCGGGACGTCGGTGGCGAGCGTCTCGGGATCCACCTGCACCCGCCCGCCGCGCAGCCTCGTGACCCGTGTGAGCACCTCCGACTCGGGCCGCTGCCCGATGGCGAAGATCACGACCTCGGCCGCAATCACCTCTTCGGTGCCGGGGAGCTCATCGAAATCGGGCCGGCCATCGATAAAGCCGCGGAAATCCACCTGGGCGGTCCGGACGCCGCTCACCCGCCCGGAGTCGTTCGTCACTTCCTTGAAGGTGCGGGCCGGGAAGACCTCGATGCCTTCCTCTTCGGCTTCGGCCACTTCCCAGGCGTGGGCCGGCATGCGGTCGCGCGGCTCGAGGCACGTCATCCCCACCCACGAGGCGCCCAGCCGGGCCGCCGCCATGGCAGCGTCGATGGCGACATTGCCGCCGCCGAGGACGAGAGCTCTCCGGCCGCGCAAATCGATTCCCTTCACCCCGTTCGGTGGAGGCTGTGTTCCTTCACCCAACTCAAGGCTGACCGTGCGGAGGAAGTCGGTCGCTAGGTGAACGTCGGGCAGGTCGTTGCCGGGGATGGGGAGCTTCACCCCGCCGTGAGCGCCGATGGCGACGAAGACCGCCTCATATTCGCTGAGGAGAGCCTCGACGTTTTCAACTCGTTGATTGAGGCGAAGATCGATACCCTGGCCCAGGATGCGAATGATTTCGCGCTGGACGGCGTCGCGGGGCAGCCGGTGCGGCGGGACGCCGACGCGCATCATCCCTCCGGGCACCGGCAGCGCCTCGTAGACCACCGTCTCGCAACCTTGGCGAGCCAGGTCTTGTGCGCAGGTGAGGCCGGCCGGGCCGGATCCGACGATCGCCACGCCTCGTCCGGCCAGAGGAAGAGGCTGCCCCTCCTTCGCAGCTTCGCCGCTGGGCTTGGAGAGCACCTCCTCCACCTCGGACCAGTGATCCCAAGCCCAATCGGCGACGAAGCGCTTGAGGCCCATGATGTTGACGGCGGCATCGGCCTGGGCGCGGTTGCAGGCATCTTCACAGCGGTGATTGCAGACACGCCCGCAGATCGAGGGGAAGGGGTTATCCTCGACGATGGTGCGATAGGCGTCGGCATAGCGACCTTCGGCAATCAGCGCCACGTAGCCCTGGGCGCGCTGGTGCACGGGGCAGGCATCGCGGCAAGGCGCAACGCCGCGCTTCTCGATGGCATAGGCGTTGGGGATCGCCTGTGGATAGGGCTTGTAGATCGCCTTGCGCGTGGATAGGCCGCCGTTGAACGCGTCGGGCAGGCTGATCGGGCAGGCAGCGGCGCAATCCCCGCAGCCGGTGCACTTCTTCAGGTCCACGTAACGTGCGTGCTGGCGCACCGTCACCGTCAGATCCCCGGGCTCGCCGCGGACGGCCTCCACATCCGAGCAGTTGAGAAGCTCGATGTTCAGATGGCGGCCGACCTCGACGAGCTTCGGCGACATGATGCACATGGCGCAATCGTTGGTTGGGAAGGTCTTATCGAGCTGGGCCATCGTCCCGCCGACGGCCGGAGATCGATCGAGCAGGTAGACCTTGATACCGGCCTCGGCCAGGTCGAGCGCCGCCTGCATGCCGCCGATGCCGGCTCCGACGACGAGGGCCGAGCCGACGATCTTCTTCCCTTTGCCTTGAGCGATATCTTCTGAGGCCATGTCTCTTCCTAGCCAGCGACGAACGGCCGCGAGACCGATTTGAGCGATGGACGCGCGGGTGAGGCGCGACGAGTGGGGGCGGAGATGGGCGCGCGGGTGCCAGGAGAGGTCATGGTTGTCCTAGTCCGCCAGGTTGTGAGAGCGAAGCAGCGGCCGCGGGTCGATCAGGTGCTTGGGCCACCAGCGACGTGCCTCAGGCAAATCGAAAGCGAGGCCGAGAAGCTCGGTGAAATAGAAGGCGGGCAGCCTGGGCGTTGCCGGCTGACGCATTTCGAGATTCACCTGGCAGAGCGGGCAGGCTGTGACCAGGGCTTCGGCGCCGGCCTCACGGGCGCGCTCAGCCAGGCGGCCGACGAGGCGGTAGACCGCGTCCGAGCGCGGCAGGGAGAGCCCCGCGCCACAGCAGTCGGTGGCGTGCGACCACGGCATCACCTCGGCGCCCGCGGCGCGCAGCAGGCTGGCCATTAGGCGCGGGTCGTCCGGATCATCAAACTGGGCGACGCGCGGAGGGCGGACGAGGAGGCAGCCGTAGTAGGGGACGACCTTGAGCCCCGAGAGCGGGCGGCGCGTCTCGGCGGCGACCCGCTGGGGCCCGAAGTCTTCGTGGAGGATGGCCAGCAGCGGGCGGATCCGTACCTGGCCCGTAAAGCTGAAGCCGACATCGGCCTCGATCTCGGCCCGCGCCTCGGAGTTGCTGCGGAGCGCGAGCTCGGCGCCTTTGAGGCGGTTGTAGCAGGCCGCGCAGGGGATCAGCAGATCCCCGCCCGCTTTCTGGGCGAGCGCCAGATTGCGGGCGGGGAGAGTGAGAGCCAGGCGATGGTTGAGGGCGTGGGCCGAAGAGGCCCCACAACAGTTCCAGCCCTCAATCTCCTCTAGCTCAACGTCCAATTGGCGTAGAGTCGCCTCGGTGGAGAGGCTGTACTCGAGGCCCGTGGAGTGGGCACTGCAGCCGGGATAGTAGGAGTAGCGCACTCACTGGCTCCGTTCGAAAAGGCGCCTCACCTCGCTGGCGGCGCCTGAGGGCCTGGGCAGGACGGGGACCTTCCCCCGCAGGAAGAGGCCGATGCCCGCCGGGACGTCGCGGTAGATCGGGACCCGAGAGAGCACCTTGAACAGGCCCAGCATGGCGGCTTCGTGCGATCGGCCTAACCTGCGGACCACGCCGAGGAAGAGCCGGTGGAAGAGGAGCGCGTCGCGCTCGCCGGCAGGAACGTCGGTGGCGACGGCGATCTGGCGGAGCGCGTCCATCACGGCGGAGATGTCGATGTCATTGGGGCAGCGCGTGGCGCAGGTGGCGCAGCCGGAGCACAGCCAGACGTCGCGGCTGCGAAGGGCTCGATCCCCGTCGCCGACCTGGACCATACGCAGCAGCCGGTCGGGGCCGAAGGTCATCTCCGGGAGGAGGGGGCAGCCGGCCGAGCACTTATGGCAGTGATAGCAGAGCTCCACCTGCTGGTGGGAGAGGGCGTCGACTTCGGTGATCAGGCTGGTTTGCACGCGCTTTCCTTTCGCCGCGCCGGCCAGTCGTTGGACGGTGAGCCTTTTGGCGAAGGAAAGCCGTCTCCCCAGCGCCGTGGCGATCGCTGGGGCCCCCGGTCTGCCGCCGATCCTCGGGCGGCAACTCACGCTTCCATCATATGCGGGGTGAGGGGCAGCGGCCATCGCCTGGCCGCCCGAAATACCTTAGGGCGCGCGCCCTAAGTTCGAGGGAAGGGGACCCTAGGGCGGAGTGGCCGATTCGGGGAGCGCCGAGAACCGGGAGCAGCCGGGCTCCCGACCGACCGTCGGGAGGCAACGGGCCTAAGACCTGCGAGACCTCACCTGCACTCACATGCACCGCACCTTCGGTGGTTTGCAGGCCGTCTCGCCTCCCGTCCGGGCCGGCGCCGTGCGGGCGCCAGCCCGCGGGGCGAACGGCCGGCGGGCCGCATCGTCCCGACCCAGCACCTGCGCTCTGGGCAGGTGTGTCCTTCGGGAGGGCTTCGCGGCCCGAACGGGGTGCGGTGTGCAGCTGCGCTGCCAAGCGCAGCTGCAAGTGTCGCCCCCTCCCTCTTTTCCTCCGGCTGATCCTATGTGGAACGGGGGCTCGGGATGATACGCACCAGATCCTCTTTCCTGTCCCCGTATCAATGTCAAGGGCCCGGCGAGACGCTCCTCTTCATGTCATCCTGAGCGCCGTGCTGCTCCTGCGCATACATCACCCAAGGTGAGGCGCGAAGGATCTCGTTCTTGGCCACGGAGCCCACATGCGGATCAACGAGATCCTTCGTGCCTCCGGATTGTTGATCGTGACTGCAAGTGAGGGACGGCGCTCAGGATGACATGATGGAATAGGACTCGTCCAATTGGCGGCTCTCGACTCGGGAGGCTGGATGGAGTCGAGGCTTTAGCCGGGGATCGGCTAGACCTCGATGATCTTCTTCTGGATGGCGTACTTGATCAGATCGCCGCGGTCGTGAAGATCGAGCTTCTGCATCAGGCTGGTCCGGTGGGCCTGAACGGTTTTCACCGAGAGGCTGAGCATCTCGGCGATCTCGCGGCTGGTGTACCCCTCGGCGATCAGCTGAAGGATCTCCCGTTCTCGCGGGGTGAGCTCGCCGGCGGAGGGTTCCGGCTTGGAGCCGTCGCTTCGCAGGTAGTCTTCGAGCACGAGGCGGGTGATGGCGGGCGAGAGCACGGCCTCGCCTTTGTGAACGGCGCGGATCGCGGCCACCAACTCGCTCGCTGCGGCCCGCTTGAGGACGTAGCCGGACGCGCCGGCCAAGAGCACCTGGCGGACGTACTCCTCGTTGTCGTGCATCGTGAGCACGAGAACGCGCGCCTGCGGGTGATCGCGTTTGATCTGACGCGTCGCCTCGAGCCCGTTGAGCAGCGGCATGGCGATGTCCATCAGCACGACGTCTGGCTTGAGATCCGCCGTCAGCTGGACCACGCCCCGGCCGTCCTCCGCCTCACCGACGACGACCATATCCGGCTGATCCTCGAGGAGCGAGCGGATGCCATCTCGCAGGAGGGTGTGATCGTCGGCGAGAACGATTCGGATCCGCTCACTGCTCATGACGGATGTTCCCCATGCCCGCCAGCGGCACCCGAACCTCGAGCCGGGTTCCCTTGCCGGGCGCGGAATCGACCACCATTCTACCCCCGACGAGATCGACCCGCTCCTTCATCCCCAGCAGCCCGAGGCGGCGCTGAGGGAGCGCCTGCTCGGAGATGCGCCCGACGTCAAAGCCAAGACCGTCATCCTCCACCCGCAGGCAGACGTCCTCTCCATCGCGGCACAGCACGATGTGTACCTTGGAGGCACGCGCATGCCGGAGGATGTTGTTCACCGCCTCCTGGGCGATTCGAAAGAGGGCGGTCTCCAGGCGCGGATCGAGGCGGCCGATCGCCGCGCCTTCCTCCAGAGTCACCTGGACTCGAGCCTCTTCCAGGCTCGAGCGCGCATACCAGCGGATGGCGGGGACCAGGCCCAGATCGTCGAGCATCGTGGGGCGGAGGCCGTAGACGAGCTTGCGCAGTTCTTCCAGGGTCCGGGTGGCAATCGTCCGGCACGACACCAGGCGGGCGCGCAGGTCGGCGTTTTCCTTCGGGAGAGCGCTCTCGATCTGCTCCAGGGTGATGATCAGGCTCGAGAGGGCCTGGCCCGTGTCGTCGTGTAGGCCACGGGCGATTCGCTTGCGTTCGTCCTCCTGGGCGTTGAGGGCGCGTTCCGAGAGGGCGCGGAGCCTGAGCGCGTGATCCTCGAGGCGAACCAGCATCGAGTGAATCGCCGAGGCCAGGCGGCCTGTGTCGGGATCGCCCGCCTCGAAGCGGGCGACGTCGATCGATCTCTGGCCGGCCTGCACCCTGTCGACGAGGGCCCGCAATTCGCGCAGCGGGGAGAGAGCCGAACGGAGGATGACATAGTTGACCGCCAGGCTGAGGGAGATCCCCAGCCCGGCAAAGAGGACGATCAGCCACAGGTCTTCCGGGGTGTGGGCGGCGAGGTGCCGCGTCAGGAGTGTGCCGCCGACCGCGCCGACCACGATGACAACCGAGTTGCCGATCAGGACGCGGTTGAAGATCGGCACGCGGCGGAAGCTGGACCAAACAGAACGCGGCTCAGGACGGCCAGCAGCCATGTTAAGGAAATGATGGCCGAGAGGAGAAGAAGGGGGGAGTGGCAATCCTCCCACTTTGGTTGGATTTTCGTCACGCGGATGGCGGTTGGGCTCCGGTCGGGCACATCGCAAAGCGGGAGCCTTTGCAGGCGCCCCGATCCGCCGGCTATTTCGAGACGAGATCCTGAAAGGCCGCGGAAATCTCTCCGCGTACTTCGCGGTCGGTCTCTCTCTCCTTGGCCTGCTGGAGGATCGATCCAGCCTCTTCTCCTCCGATCTGCCCGAGCGCCCAGGCAGCGTGCCGGCGGACGAGGGGTTCCACGTCGGCCAGGATCGCCTCTTGCAGAGCGCGCAGGGCGTTCCGCTCGCGCCGATTACCCGCTACCACCGCCGCGTTGCGCAGCAGCCCCCTGCGCCGGGCGCGCCTCACAGCGCTTCCTCGGAAGGCCCGCCGAAATGCGACCCCATCCAGCGCTAGGAGGGGCGCCGCGGCCGGCGTGCGCAGCATCCCGAGGGGCTGGAAATCGGGGTCTGCCGTCGGGCCGGCGAAGCGTCGATTCCATGGGCAGACCTCCTGGCAGACGTCGCAACCGAAGAGCCAGTCTCCCAGGGCAGGCCGAAGATCGAGGGGGATCGAGCCTTTCAGCTCGATCGTGAGATAGGAGATGCAGCGGCGGGCGTCGATCGTCCGATCGGGAAGAATGCAGCCGGTGGGACAGGCATCCAGGCAGCGAGTGCAGGTGCCGCAGTGATCGGTCGTGAAGGGCGGGTCGAAGGGCAAGTCGATGCCGAGAAGAACCTCGGCGAGGAGGAAGTAGGATCCGAGGCGCGGATGGATGAGGCACGTGTTCTTCCCGATCCAGCCGAGGCCTGCGCGTTGGGCGAGCTCGCGCTCCAGGATCGGGCCGGTGTCGGTGTAGATGCGGTGAGGGATGCCCCCGCCGACCTGCGCCTCAAGCCATGCAACCACCGCTCGCAGGCGGTCGGGTAGGATCTCATGATAATCGCGCCCGAAGGCGTAGGCGGCGATTCGGCCGCCCTCGGAAATCGGCGCGCTCTCAGGCAGGCAGTTCATGCCGACAACGAGGATCGAGCGGCATTCGGGCAGGATCTCTATGGGTTTGGAGCGGCGAGCCCACGCCCGCTCGGTCGCCAGATAGCCCATCTCGCCGTGGCGTCCGGCTTCAAGCCACCGCTGGTAGGTGGCGAGGTGGGGCGGAGGATCGGGTGAGGTGATCCCGGCGAGATCGAAGCCCAGGCGCCGGGCCTCGGATTTCAGGCCATCGGCGAGGGAAGGGGGATCCGCGGTTGGCAAGCGTCTCTTCCGGGGAGGATTATAGCCGCGCGCGAGACGAAGGGCTGATCAGGTGGAAAACAGCCTCCTCGCGGCCAGGACCCGACGACTGCATGTCATTCCGAGCCGCCGACTCGCGGCGGAACCTCACGTGACCGCTCTCGGCATCACCCGGCTAAGGCCTCGACTCCGATCCTATTCTGGAGTCGAGGCTTTAGGCGGGGTTGTGCGGGGCCCGCGGGTTTGCAGGTGTCGCGACGAATCGCGCCTCCAGACGCTCGGAGCTTGTAAACGAATCGGCATCAACCAATGAAGACCCTTCGAGGCTGGAGGGTCCGGTTTGCCCCCACCCCGTTCGGGCCGCGAAGCCCTCCCGAAGGACACACCTGCCCAGA
>DATEAV010000259.1:0-5996 GCA_035288185.1 Anaerolineales bacterium
CCCCCCCCCGCCACTATACTTCTGGCGCTGTCGTGTGTCAACGCGCTCGCCGCATCGAGGCATGCGGCCGAGCAACCGCGCTCAAGGAGAGCATGATGTTCAGGAGAATCCGTTCGACCCGCTACGTCCCCGTCCCACTGCTCGTGGCCGCAGCCCTCGTGCTTGCCGGGCTGGCCTGCAGCAACTTCAACTTCACTTTCGGCGAGGAGACGGCCCCTCCGGCGACCGAACCTCCGGCGGCCGACACTCAGCGCGCGACCCTTCCGCCGGTACAGGTGACGCAGGCCCCGGGACAGAGCGATGAATCCGTCCTCACGGTTGTGAACCAGAGCTCAAACCAGGTCTGCTTCATGCGGATCTCCCCCACGACCAGCAGCGAATGGGGAGAGGATTGGCTCGGCAGCGATATCCTCGGCGCGGGCGACTCCTACACCTTCGCGCCTGTGGCGGCGGGGATGTATGACCTGCGAGCCGAGTTCTGCGGAGGCGGTTCCGTCGAGGAGTTTGGCTTCAGCCTCATGAGCGACGCGACCTGGACCGTCACCAGCGAGGCTGGCCCCGGCCCCGGACCGCAGGGCGGTGAAATCCAGCTCCTCCTGATTAACCAGTCGACCGATGATGTCTGTTTCGTCTATATCTCCCCCGTCACCAGCCAATACTGGGGAGAGGACTGGCTTGGCGCCGACATCGTCCCTGCAGGCACGCAGTACACGTTCGACGTCCCGGCCGGCCAATACGACCTGAGGGCGGAATTCTGCGGAAACGCCGACCCTGTCGAGGAGTGGGCGGTCGACCTGACGACATCCGGCACCTGGACCATCAGCCCAGGCTCGGGAGGCAGCCCTGGGGGCGGAAGCGGAACCGGGACAGGCCTTGATTACAGTCTCCCACCCAACTACGGCGAGGTGACCCTGGCGTCGGGCTTCACACCGGATCCGGCCTCCGTGTCGATCACCAGTGGGGGGCCGGTGAATGTCGCCACGCTCGGGCTTGGCGGAGCCTGCTCCGGCTACGCCACAAGCGCACCCGATTTCGAGCTCAGCTACACCTCCGGTTCTTTCTCCTTGCTCCGCTTCTATTTCGAGTCGTCGGGCGATACGACCCTGATCATCAACGGCCCGACGGGCCAGTGGTATTGCGTCGACGACTCGTTCGGGACGCTCAACCCCACCATCGACTTCCAGAACCCGTCCTCCGGAGTCTACGACATCTGGGTCGGAAGCTACGCGTCCGGAGAACTGATCCCCGGAGTCCTCTACATCACCGAGGTCTCTGGAAACCACCCCTAGTCCCACCCGGCGGCGTGGGCGTCCTCTACGAGACTCGAGCGAACCTCCCGGCGGAACTTGCCGGGAGGTTTCGTTTTCGGCCCAGGAGGTTGCTCCCTATGCCTTTTCGGGGCGCCCTGCACTATAATCCCGAGCGGGGAGGGACCCTCGGATGACCACAGGCCTCAACCTCGACACGCTCAACGGCGCCCTGCTCTACCTCACCGCGATCTTCGGAGGTTTCCTCGCCGCCCTCTGGCTGGGCCTGGTCATTTGGACCTATCGAGACATTCGGGCGCGCACGCAAGACCGGCTACTGCAAGTGCTCGCCGCCCTTCTGGTCGCTCTGCTCAACATCCCGGGCGTGATCATCTACCTGATCCTCAGGCCGCCTCGCACGCTGGATGAGGAATACCAACACACGCTGGAGGAGGAGGCCCTTCTCAGCGAGATCGAGGAGAGGCTCGTATGTCCCGGCTGCGGGAGCAGGACGCAGGCGGATTGGCAAGTCTGTCCGAGTTGTCATACGAGGCTGCGCCGCCCTTGTGCCCACTGCGGGAAGATGATGGAGCTCTCGTGGAAGATTTGCCCCCACTGTGCCACGCTCGCCCCCGGCGTCCGCGCCGAACCCCCTCCGCTCTTCGAGCCGCCGCCCGGATAGCCGGCCGCTTCCCCTCGGAAATTGCGGAGACCGGATTTCTGTGAGAAATCCAGTCTCTTCACATCCTCGACTTGGCCGTCGGTTCGCCAGGAGGGCCACGGCCTCCTTCTCAGGCCCAACCTTGGCCGCGCAAATCGCCGAGAACACTCAGCGCCCGAGGGAGCTCTGCATTCCCCGCGCGCTTCCGCGGTGAGCTCCTCCGCCCTTTGCGCTATCCTCGCCGAAGCGCGTCCCACCCCGCGTAGGTGGCGGCCTCGGCGAGCTCGCTCTCGATCCGGATGAGCTGGTTGTACTTTGCCACCCGATCGGAGCGCGCCGGCGCCCCGGTCTTGATCTGGCTCATGTTGAGGCCCACAGCGAGATCGGCCACCGTTGTGTCCTCGGTCTCACCGGAGCGGTGCGAAGTGACGGCGCGCCAGCCTGCCTTCTGGCAGAGCTCCACGGCTTCGATCGTCTCTGTCAGCGTGCCGATCTGATTGAGCTTGACCAGAAGCGCGTTGCAGGCCCTCTGCTCGATTGCTCTTCGCACCCGCTCCGGGCTTGTCACCAGCAGATCGTCCCCGACGAGCTGGATCTTGCCGCCCATCTCGGCCGTCATCATCGCCCAGGATTCCCAATCATCCTCGGCCAGACCGTCTTCAATCGACACGATCGGATACTGGTCCGCCCAGCTCTTCCAGAACGCCACCATCTGGTCTCCGGTGAGCTCCTTCCCTTCTCGCCGGAGAACGTAGCGTTTCTTCTCCGCATCGAAGAGTTCCGAGGCGGCCGGATCGAGGGCGATGCTCACCTGCTCGCCCGGCTTGTAGCCCGCCTTGCCGATCGCCTCCAGGATCACCTCCACGGCCTCGGCGTTGGCTTTCAGAGCTGGGGCATACCCGCCCTCATCTCCCACGAGCACCGTGTAGCCTCGGGCCTTCAACACTCCGCGAAGCGCATGGTAGATCTCGGCACCCCAGCGCAGCCCCTCGACGAAGCTGGGAGCACCCAGGGGCATCACCATGAACTCTTGCACGTCGGTGGATTGCCACCCGGTGTGCGCGCCGCCGTTGAGGATATTCAGCATGGGCACGGGCAGCACGTGCGCATTCACCCCACCCAGGTGGCGGTAGAGTGGGATCCCCAGGCCCGAGGCCGCTGCGCGGGCCACGGCCAGGCTTACGCCCAGAATCGCGTTCGCCCCCAAACGAGACTTGTTGGCGGTTCCGTCCAGCTCGATCATCCCCAGGTCGATAGCCCTCTGCTCGACCGCATCCCACCCCAGGAGCAGCTCAGATATCGTCGTGTTGACGTTCTCGACGGCCCGGGTGACCCCCTTCCCACCGTAGCGGCCCTTGTCCCCGTCGCGCAGCTCGAGGGCCTCGTGAACCCCGGTGGACGCCCCCGAGGGCACGATCGCCCGGCCCCAGGCGCCGCCATAAAGGGTCACCTCAACCTCCACCGTGGGGTTGCCCCGCGAATCCAACACCTCACGAGCGAACACGGATTCGATTGTCGTTTCCATGATGGCCTATCTCCCGAAAGCGGATCGAGCAAGAGCGATTATACCTGGGCACGCGGAACGAGGGCCCCAGGCAGAAGCGTCGCCACCACGGCGGCCGCGGCATCGTTCCATCTTGGGCCTCGCTTGAACCCAAAGAGCAAGCCGGCGAGTATTGAATAGGACGGAGCCCGCGTCGCGCAACCATCGATCATGCCGCCCATCCTCCGCTTTGTCCTGCGACGATCGCTTTTCATCCCTCTCAGCTTCTTCGTGATCACCGCGACGCTCTTTGGCATCCTGATGCTCGCCCCGCCGGAGGCCAGGGCCGAGCTCTACCTGCCGCCGCGACTCCCCCCGAACTTCACGGAAGAGGATTTCCAGCGGCTCATCCAGATCATCATCCGAGATCACGGGCTCGACGATCCAATGCCCGTCCAGTACGTCCGATGGCTATCCGGCCTGCTCCAAGGAGAATGGGCGTATAGCCCGGCGCTGGACGGCGAGATCCTGCCCGGCCTGCTCGCCCGCGTCCCGGCCACCTCCGAGCTCGCGATCTACACCTCCCTGTTCTTCATCCCCCTGGGGCTGGTCTCCGGCGTGCTTGCCGCTCGCTCTCGGGGCCGCCTCATCGATTCCGCCTTCCGCCTCTCCGCGTTCATCGGGACCTCCATCCCGCCGTTCATCCTGGGCCTGTGGTTGCTCTCCCTCTTCTATGTGGCACTGCGCTGGTTTCCGCCCGAGCGCCTCAGCCAGGCCAGCGGCCTTTTCGTCTCGTCCTCGGGCGAGTTCACCAGCTTCACCGGCTTGTTGACGATTGATGGCCTGCTCAACGGCAGTCCCGACATCAGCCTCGATGCCCTCCGCCACCTCGCCCTGCCCGTCCTCACCCTGAGCCTTTCTCACTGGGCCACGCTTGGCCGCCTCACTCGGTCTTCCGTGCTCGAAGAGATGGAGAGAGCCTACGTCCTGGCGGCGAGAGCACGCGGCGTATCGAGGAGCGGAGTCGTCTGGCGGCATGCATTCCGCAACGCGCTCGTGCCTTCCTTGAACAGCACCGCCCTCTCGGCGGCCTCACTGGTCACGGGCATTTACGTCGTCGAGGTCGTGTTCAACTTCAATGGCATCGCGGAGCTGGTCATCCGGTCGGTTTCGGCCAGTCCCGACATCGGGCTTGCGACGGGCTTTGCCGTGTTCAGCGTGCTCCTGGTCCTGCCGATCATGCTCGCCCTGGATGTGATTCAAGCCGTTGTCGATCCGCGGATCCGCGAGGGAGTGGCCAGTTGATGAGGGCGGTCGTCCGCTTCCTTTCCAGCGGGCCGAGTTTGCTGGGCCTCCTCCTGGTGGGGCTCTTCTTCGCTGCGGCGATCGCCGCGCCCACCCTGGCTCCCGATTATGGAGCCCCGGATGCTCCTCCGGGGCTCCAGCGCGCTGGAAGGGCCATCGACCGCACTACCCCCGCCCCCCAAGCTCAACCGCGCCTCTCGGGACGCTGCCTGGCCAATGGGACGTCTACTTCACAATCATCTGGGGGACGCGGGCCGCCCTACGCTTTGGCCTGGGCGTCGCGGCCGGAGCCGCCGTCTTGGGAACGCTTGTCGGGCTGTTGAGCGGCTATACGGGGGGCTGGGTCCACAAGGTTACCATGGCCGCCGTCGACGGTTTCCTTACATTCCCCGCGCTGGCCGGCTTCTTCCTGATCGAGCGGGTCGTGAGCTTTCTGCCTGAGGCCGGCGCGCTGTTTGCGGGTGGCATACAGGGCGATCCTCTCATGCTCACCTTGATTCTGTTCTCCTGGATGCCGTACGCCCGGATCATCTCCTCCAGCGCATTGAGGCTCAAGCAAGCGGACTACGTCGAAGCCTCTCGCGCCCTGGGCGCTCGTTGGACCCGGGTGGTCTTTCACCATATCCTCCCGAACGTGGTTTCCCCGGCGTTTGTACTCGCCGCGCGAGACGTCGGCGGTATGGTGATCCTCTCCGCCGCCTTCACGTTCATCGGGGTGGGTGCAAGCTCGCCCCGGGGCTTGCTCATCACGATAGGCCGCGATTGGATCATCGGGCCCGGCGGTAACCCGTTCGTCTTCTGGTGGATCTACGTCCCGGCAACCCTGGCCCTGCTCCTTTTCGGCATCAGCTGGAATCTCATGGGGGACGGCCTGGCGGATCTCCTGCTGGTCCGCCAGCAGGTCGTTGGCGAGGTGGCTATGGGCGCCGGGGGACGGCGCCGGCGCTGGGAGATCCCCGCGAGCGCGGCCGCCCTGGGGATCGTCCTCGGCATCCTTTGGTCGTGGTGGGCCAGCCCGCCCCGGCCGTCCGGCCTGGGGTCGGATGCGCTTCGCGAAGAGCAGCGGGTTGAGTATCTCCGGATGTCGATCGAGGTGTTTGCGCAGGACCTCGATATCGACCAGGCGATGCGCCGGTATCAGAATCTGGGACGATACGCAGAAGACACCCTCCGCAGCATGAGGCGGCTGACCGCCAACCCGCCGCAAAGGGACGTGCGTCAATTCCTGATGGTCACGGAGCAAGTGGCGTCCTTCTATCCGCTCGAATCCTCCGCCTCCCCACCCTCTCTGAGGGCGGCT
>DATEAV010000260.1:0-3472 GCA_035288185.1 Anaerolineales bacterium
GAGCGGGTGCCGCCCTTCCACAGCGCCAGCAAGGAACCTACCTGCGGCCGCAGTCGAAGGGGGCCCGCTTCCACCCCCTTCGACTGCGCTCGGGGGGCGACAGGGACGGGCGCAAGGATCACCGCGCAACGCCCCAAGCGGCCCGGGGCAACGCGCTGAGCGGAGGCCGCACCACCACTTGGCGAACACACAGATCGCGCCCTAAGCGGAGGCCGCCCTTCCACCGCGCCAGCAAGGAACCTGCCTGCGGCCCGGGGCAACGCCCTGAGCGGAGGCCGCCCTTCCACCGCGCCAGCTAGGAACCTGCCTGCGGACGCAGTCGAAGGGCGGGCTCGACTTCTCTGCAGTAAGAACGGCTCACGTACTCCGAGCCGGACCGTGTCCTGGGTTTACGGAGTGGCGTAAAGACGGCGGTAGATCGCGTAGAACTCGTAGACGCGGGTGATGTAGAGGTGGGTCTCGGTGATCCGGATCACTTCGAGGAACAGGTCTGGGTCATCGGGGGCAAGGTCGCGCCAGGCGAGCGAATTGCCCGGGCCCGCGTTGTAGGCAGCCAGAGCCGCATAGAGATCCCCCCCAAAGGCATCCCTCTGGGATGCCAGGTAGAAAGCGCCAAAGCGGAGGCTGACAATCGGCCGGTAGAGATCGGCCTCGGTGTAGGCCGGCGGCCATCCGAGCTGGCCGGCGATCATCTCCCCGGTCGCCGGCACGACCTGCATCAGCCCGCGAGCCGAGGCGGAGGATATGGCGAAGCCGTCGAAAAGGCTCTCTTGACGTACGACCGAGAGGAGGAGAAGCGGGTCCAGGCCGTAGCGGTCGGCCTCGGGGAGGAGCAGGTCGTCGAAGTACACGCCGAACCGAATCCGATTGAAGTAGATCGGTGCATCAAGCGTGGCTGCGTCACCCATCCCCGCCAGGCGGAGGATCTGACGCGCGGCGAAGATCGCCGGGTTGTAGAACCGCAGCTCCAAGAGCGTGTGCATCAAGCGGTAGGTGGCCTCGGGATCGTTCTCGACGGCGCGTCGCAGCGAGTCCAGCTCGGCCTCTGCCTCGGCGTAGAGGCCCACGTGCCAGAACTCCAGAGCGCGGTTCATGCGCGGGTCGGCGGCAAGCGCCGGGCTGAGGTCGGTGAGCGGATCAGGACCGGCCACGCCGAGAGTGGAGCGAAGCCACGCTTCGGCCTGCAGGCGTTCGGCGGCGAGATCGGGAGCCAGGTTCGGAGAAACCACGGTTGTGAAAGGCGCAAGACCCGCAAGCAGATCCTGGGCGCGCGCGGAGTAGTAACCGGTGGGATCCGCCCCGGCAGCGGCCTGCCAGCTTTCCTGGGCACCTCCCGCATCGCCTTGAGCGAGGCGCGCTTTTCCGATCCAAAGGAACGCCGCCGCTCGCTCGCTTGGCTCGTTGGCAAGGGTTTCGGCGAGCGCAAACGCTTCGCCAGCGGCGGCGATCTCACCCAGGCGATAGCGGACGATCCCCGCCTGGAAGGCTCCGCGGTCGGCCAGCTCCGAAGCCGGATACTCGTTTGGAATGCGCATCCAGATCTCGGCGGCGCGCAGAAGATCGGTGAGGCGTTCCGCGGTTCGCCCCGCGGAGAAGAGGGCGTCGGGCGCCGAGGGGCTCAAGGGAGCCGCGTCCACGAAGTCCAAATAGGTGTCCACCGCGTCGAGTGGCTGATCGATGTAGGCCCGTTCCGTGAGCGCCCTCTGGAACCAGGCGTCGGTCCAGAGTGGGTCGTAGGGAAAGGTGGAGATGAGGTGCTCGAAGTCTGCGATGGCCCCGTAGTGGTCGCCGAGGGCCCGCCGACTCAGCCCTCGATAGTAGAACACGGCTGCGCTGGGGGAAGCATCGGCGGCGCGGTCGAGCGCGTTCAGGGCGGGCTCGTAGGCGCCGGCCTGGTAATCGATATACCCTCGCAGATAGTCGTCGACGGGAACCCGCGCCTCCACGAGCCGGATCAACCCGAGGTAGGCCTCATATTCGTCGGGGAAGGAGGCCAGGTTCGCGAGATAACGGGCGTGGGCGGCATCGAAATCGCCCATCGCCTCCAGCGCCAGCCCGGCCAGGCGGTTCATCGCCGCTCGGACCCCATCCTCCGAATACGCCTGGTAGATCAGGTCAAACTGCTCCAGCGCCCTGGCGGGCTCGTCACCGTCGAGGTAGGCTCGGCCGATCTTGATCTCGAGCGTTAGGGTTCCTTCGACGCCCGGCGAAGCGATTGCGGCGCGGTAGCGATCGATGGCCTCGCTGTAACGGGCGGCGGAGGTCAGAAGGTCGCCCACCTGCTCGTTGACGTAGCCTGCGATGATGTCGGGACGCAGGGCCAGGTAGGCGTCATTGTCGGCGATCGCCAGATCGTTTTCCCCAAGCGCCAGATGCGCCTGCGCCCGAAGCAAGTATGCCTCGGCGAGTCGGTCGTCGGAAGGAAAGAGCTGCGCGAAGAGCGTGAGCGCCTCGACCGCCTCGCCAAGCCTTCCGGCGCGCAGCCTGGCGTGCCCCACCCCGAGCTGCGCCTCGGCCTGGTCGGCCGGGCTACCGCTTAGGACGAGCGCGCTCAGATAATCGGCCAGCGCCTGCTCCCAATCGCCATTCGTCAGCGCGCGCTCGGCAGCCTCGAAATGCGGGGCGGGCAATGGCGTTGGGGTGGGAGTCGGACTCGAGGTCGGCGTCGGCGTAAGAGTGATTGTGGGCGTTGGCGTCGCCACGAAAGGCAAGCTGGAGGGCAACGCGCAGGCCACCGCTGCCAGGAGCGACGTCATCACCTGAATGGCTATGCGCATGGGGCGGCGGGACATCGGGGAGATCATACGGGAGGGGCACAGGGGTGTCAATCAGGAAGACCCCGCCCACCGCGCGTCGAGCCACGCCGCAGGGCCTTTCTCATTTTCACACCGCCAGGGGCGCGTCGGCGCTGAGTCAAGCGGGCGTAGTCTTCGTCGCTCTCCGTCGCCAGGAATTCTCGCGACCCTCGCCGCCGGCGCGAACCAGAGTCCCGCGCGCTCGCGACGCCGCGCTCAGGCGACGGCCCCACCCGGCGTTCCCCGAAACTCGGCGCATAGCCTCTCGCTGCCGATGCCGCTCACGATCAGGGGTTCCTTGGCGCTACCAAGGAGCCGTTGCGTCCAGTCGACCGATCCTCCGTCGACAAGCTCGATCTGCCTTCGGGAAGGTGCCTGGATATGAATGTGGAAACACAGGTCGAGATAGTAGCCCCTGCCGCCGGTTCGTTGATTGTCGATGATGCATTCGACGCCGGTGAATCCCGCGTGAATCGGCGCCAGGAGACGCTCCTCGATCGAGAGATCACGCCGGCCCGATAGAAAATCCGTGATGGAGAGTCGCAGGCCGGGGTCCGGCCCGACGAAGCTCTTGAGCGCTTGCAGGTAGAAGCGGATGTGCAAACCGAGCGCGTCGAGCTCGAAACGTGAGCGGCCCTGGTCTCGGCCGGCGCTGCACAGCCCGAAGGAGCTGAAGT
>DATEAV010000261.1:0-4493 GCA_035288185.1 Anaerolineales bacterium
ATCGGTGATGTAAGCGACTTCATAGATGCGCAAAGGGGTCACCTCCTTTCCACGGGATTGCCCCCGCCTCGACGCCGGGCGGCGCGGGGGGAGCGGAAAGCGCGCCTGCCAGAGGCGCGCGGCGACGGGCGAAGTCTACCATGAATCCAGGATCCCCTCAACCCCCGTGCGTTCGCACTCTCTCGGGGTCTCCATGCCTGAAGTGCCTGTGGAAGCGCGCCTGCGGCTCACTCCGTTCGTCCGATGAGGGGCGCGAATTCGCCCACAGTATTGAACGCGGTATAATCCTTCGTGCCTGGGAACCGCTGGGGCGCCGGCGCGAGCCCTTGACCTTCTCGCTTCGCTCGCCGCGATGGATCCCCCATGATGCGAGTGCCACTCCCGGGCCTGCTTGCTGTCATCCTGTTCTGCGGAGCACTCGATGGGCGGCGCATCCCCCCCGGCCCAGATCACCTTCGGCACCGATGGCTGGCGCGGGCGCATCGCCGAGGACTACACTTTCGCCGCCGTCCGCCGCTGTGCGCAGGGCTTCGCCTCCTATCTTGGCGAGAGAGGGGGGCCCGGCCGGCCGGTCGTCGTTGGCTACGATAGGCGCTTCCTCTCGGAGCACTTCGCCGCCGCCGCCGCCGAAGTGCTGGCCGGCAACGGATTCCACGTCCTGCTTACAATGGGCGCCACGCCCACTCCGGCGATCGCCTACTCCGTCGTCCGACGGGGCGCTGTCGGCGCGGTAAACATCACCGCTTCCCACAACCCGCCGCAGGACAACGGATTCAAAGTGCGAGATCATCGCGGAGGCGCAGTGGCGCCGCAGGGGCTAGAAGAGATTGAGGCTGCCATCCCCGGCTCAGAGGCCGAGGCGGCTCGGCTTCCGCTGGAGGAGGCCGTCCGGAAAGGCCTGGTTGAGGAGTTCGATCCCACTCCCGAGTATCAGGCTCACCTGGAGACTCTCGTCGAATTGGATCGGCTGCGCAACGCGGGCCTCACGGTCCTCGCCGATGTCATGTGGGGCAACGGCGCCGGCTGGTTTCCCCGCCTGCTCCACGGCGGCTCCACCCGGGTGATCGAGATCCACGGCGAGCGCAACCCTTCCTTCCCCGAGATGACCCGCCCCGAGCCGATCCCCCCGAACGTCGACCCCGGCCTGCGCGCGACGCTCGAGCATCACGCCGATGTCCTCCTGGTCACCGACGGCGACGCCGATCGGGTGGGCCTGGGCGATGAGCAGGGCCGCTTTGTCGACCAGCTCCGCGTCTTCGCCCTCCTGGCGTACTACTTGCTGGAGGTTCGCAAAGAGCGAGGGCCGATCGTCAAGACACTTTCAACGACCTCGATGCTCGATACGCTGGGCCAGATCTACCATGTTCCGGTCTACGAAACGGGCGTCGGGTTTAAGTACGTCGCGCCGAAGATGCTCGAGGTGGATGCCATGATCGGAGGCGAGGAGTCCGGGGGCTATGCGTTCCGAGGGCATGTCCCCGAGCGCGACGGCATCCTCGCCGGGCTCTACCTGCTGGACTTCATGGTGCGGGAGAAGACCTCGCCTTCTCGCCTCGTCGAGAAGCTCTTCGAGCTCGTCGGGCCCCACTACTACGGGCGGGTGGACACCCCGCTGCCTCCGGGCGAACGCAAGAAGCGGGAGGCCGCCATTCTCTCCAGCAAGCCGGCGAGCTTTGGGGGGCTACGCGTGACCGCCCTCAACGACCTGGACGGCTACAAATACGGCCTGGACGATGGAGGCTGGGTACTCATCCGCTTCTCCGGGACCGAGCCCATCGTGCGGGTGTATTGCGAAACCACGCACGCCGACCTCATCCAGCCCATCCTCGACGACGGGCTCAAGCTGGCCGGAGCGCGATGACCACCCCGCCAGAAGCCCTTGTCGATACGCATTGCCATCTCACGCTCGCGGCCTTCCAGGCCGACCTGAGCGAGGTGCTCGAGCGCGCCCGTGCCGCGGGCGTGGCGCGCATTGTGGTCCCTGGAATCGATCTTCCCACGAGTCAATCGGCTGTGGCATTGGCCGAAGCCGAGGAGGGAGTGTTCGCCGCCGTGGGCATCCATCCTCACGGTGCCCAGGCATTCACCGCGTCGCTCGAGCGCGAGCTGCGGGCGCTAGCCGGCTCGGATCGGGTTGTGGCGATCGGCGAGATCGGGCTCGACTACTACCGCGATCGATCCCCCCGCCCTGCCCAGCGCGCTGCCTTCCAGGCGCAGCTGGCGCTCGCCACGGAGCTGGGCCTGCCGGTGGTCGTGCACAACCGGGAGTCGACAGCCGACGTGATGGACGATCTTCTGGAGCATGCGAAACGGCAGCCGCCCCAGTTGGCTGGCCGGATCGGGGTGATGCACGCTTTTTCGGCCGATCTGGAGACGGGGCGGCAGGCCGCCCAGGCCGGCTTCTTCCTGGGCGTCGCCGGCCCCCTCACCTACCCGGAGGCCGAGCTCCGGCGTGAGATCACAGCCGCCCTTCCCCTCGAGCGCCTCGTGGTCGAGACCGACGCCCCGTATCTCACTCCTCACCCTGCTCGCCGCGGGCGCAACGAGCCGGCGCAAACCAGGCAGGTGGCGGAGCGACTTGCGGCGCTCTTTGAGGTATCCTTGGAGACGGTGGCCCGCCAGACGACGGCAAATGCCGGCCGCCTCTTTGGTTGGGATCATGGCATCGACGACCGCCGCCTTCTTTGACCTGGTACGAAGCCAGCTGCCTGCCGTCGAAACGCGCATGCGAACCGGGGCCGGTAACCACCACCCCAATCTCGACGCGGCGATCGAGCAGATTCTCTCCTCGGGCGGCAAGCGAATCCGCCCCACCCTGACGCTGCTCACCGGCAGCATGCTGGGCGCCGATCCGGGTCGGGCGATCACCCTGGCGGCAGCCATCGAGATGCTCCACACGGCCACGCTGGTGCACGACGACCTGATCGATGGCTCGGTCCTCCGCCGCGGGCTCCCCACGCTGAACGCCCGTTGGAGCCCGGGGGCCACCGTGCTGACGGGCGACTATGTGTTCGCCCGCGCCGCCCAGCTCGCAGCGCAGACCGGTTCGCTTCCCCTGATGGAGATCTTTGCCCGAACCTTGATGACGATCGTCAACGGGGAGATCACCCAGCTCTTCCACACCCATCAGGACGATACGCGCGAAGACTACTTCAACCGCATCTACGCCAAGACGGCATCGCTTTTCGAGCTCTCCACCGAAGCCGCGGCCCTTCTCGGCGGTGCCAGCCAGGAAGTGGTCGCGGCGATGAAGGACTACGGCTACCACATCGGAATCGCCTTCCAGATCGTCGACGATCTGCTCGATTTCATCGGCGATCAGGAACAGGTGGGAAAGCCCCTTGCCAGTGACCTGCGCCAGGGAATCGTCACCCTCCCGACCCTCTACTACCTGCAGCAGAATCGGGAGGACCCGGATCTGGCGCTCGTGCTCGAGGGGCGCGTCGCGGAGGAGCCCCTCCGGCGCCTGGTGGAATCGATCCGCCGTTCAGGCGCCATCGAGCGATCGCTCGAGGAGGCCCGCGAATTCGCCTCGATCGGCGAGGCCAATCTGGCCGGAATGCCCGACGGGCTGGAACGGACGGCCCTGTATGAGCTGGCCCGCTATGTGGTCCAGCGATCGACCTAGGGCAGAAATCAGGAGGCGGTTGTGGAGACCACAACACACGAGTACAAGCGGGTCACGGTCGTCACCGTGAAAGGACGGGTCGACTCGGCCACGTCAGGTGAGCTCGAGGCGACGCTCAAGCGGCTCGCGGAGAAGGCCCAGACGAATCTAGTACTGGACCTTGGGGGCGTGGAATTCCTGTCCTCCAGTGGACTGCGCGTGCTGGTGACGGCTCTCAAGGCCTCCCGCCACGCCGGCGGCGAACTGGTCCTGGCCCGCCCCGCCGAGCAGGCCGCCGACGCGATTTCGATCGCCGGCCTGGACGCCCTCTTCAAGACCTACCCGGATCGCGAAGCGGCCGTCGCCTCCTTCTAGCGCCTCAGTCAGGCTGCGCGCAGCGGAAGGTGGCTCGCTCCCGGATTTTGGGCGAGACACTCCGGTCACATTAAGGCGCCTTACGGAGGCGATCACGGCCCATCATCGAGCAGCCGCCAACGAGAACGTTCGCACGCTGACGATCCCCGGACGGCTGGATCAGATTGAGAAGATTTGCGGACTCGTGGGCGAGGCCGCTCGGGAAGCCGGCTTCAGCCAGCGGACGGCCTATGCCTGCCAGCTTGCCGTCACTGAGGCCTGTGAGAACATCATCCAACACGGCTACGGGAGCGAGCCTTCCGGCGAGATCGAGGCCAGGATCCGCGCTTCCTCGGGAGAGCTCACCATCGAGCTTCTGGACAGCGCCCCGCCCTTCAACCCCGCCGCCAGGCCCCCGGCCCGCCCTTGGACCTCCCAGGATCCCCCCGTCGGCGGGCTGGGCCTGATCATGATCCACAAGGTCATGGACGAGGTGAAATACCGGCGCAAAGGGCGGCGCAACTGGCTCCTA
>DATEAV010000262.1:0-5542 GCA_035288185.1 Anaerolineales bacterium
ATGTCGCCGGGCAACAGACGCAGGACGCCGTTCCGGATGGCCTTCGAGGCCATGACCTGTTGCTTCTGGAAGACGTCATCCTCGCCTGCGGGGAGAAGGTAGGTCGTCTCGTTCCGCGAGTTGACCATCACGCGGAGTGCCTCCTCGCCCTTCTTCAGGAACTTCCGCACGATGGTCTTCTCGATCGTGACGGAGGTCGGGAAGCTCGTGTTCGATTCGAGATCGAGCACCGTCACGCGGAGGACGCGCTTCTGCTCATCCTCGTAGATGGGCGTCGTCTCGATGTCGATGTTGCCCATGCAGCGTAGGGCCTCCTCGGCGAAGCGGATCGAGAAACCTTCGACGCCTTCGCCAACAGGCTTTCTGAACCAGGCCGCCCCCCATACCTTCTCGGTCGCGGAGCCCGCGAAGCCCGGGCGCTCGCATGCGCGCAGGAGCTTGGCCCGGACGTCGTCCCAATCGCGCGGCCGATTGAGGGCGATGTAGAAGCGAGCCTTGACCATGGCCTCGGCCTGGGCCGCGAGCATGACTGCCGATGTGTCCCCGCGGCGCTCGATCTCCTGGGCGGCACCCTCGTAGCGGGTGACGCCCACCGGCGGCTTCGGTGCGGCCTGCAATGGCTTCTGCGTCTCTGTCGTCGTCGTCATTCCATTTACCTCTTGACCTTGGGCCACCAGCGGTGTAGAGCGCGAAACTCTGTCGGCCCAACCGTGTAGCCCTTGCGACTCGTCTTCCTGAGCGTGAGAAAACTCCCATCGAGGAGAGCGCCGAAGGAGGCCAGCCCCATCCGCAGCCGGAGCTTGTTCTCCAGCTCCTCGATCGTCTCGTCCACCGCGTCGCGCCGGGCTGCTGCCTGCTCCCATTGCTCCACGAGCCGCATGGCCTCGGAACCGAGCGGAATCGTCGTCCCGTCCTCGCCGGCATAGATGCGCTTCAGCGCCTCCGTGGTGCCAGGCAGCGCATCCGCCTCGGGCGGCTCGCGCCGCTGGACGCGGAGCCAGAACTCCTCAAGTCGCGGGAAGGCGGCTTCGAGGAAGGCATCGTTCCGGGGCAGGTCGAACGTCTTGAGCGGCCCCGGCCCGACCATCCCGCAGAGTGCGCCCCAGGTGGAATCGGCGCAGGCCATCTCGATCGTCACCTGGATCGCGTAGGCGACCGGGGGCTCGTCTTTCCATTGCGAGGCGGAGCCGAGGGCCATCTTGATCTCGAGCGGTGCACGCCCCTGCCTCGTGCCTACGTCCCAGCGCCCGAAGGGATCGGGTGCCTGTTCCGTCGCAAGCACCTTGCGGTCAAGGGACGCGGCGAGCCAGGGGATCGAGGGATGGTGCAGCAGCTCGTACTCGGGCACCGCGAGGACCGGCCGGCCTGTTTGCTCGCTGTACTCCTCCCCAATCGTTGCCTCGAATCGCCGGCCCCGGCGCATCGGTAGCGTCTCCTCGGCCTCGATGGCGCCGATCTTGGCTGCGTAGACGGCGAGCGGGCCCCGGCGCGGGTCCTCGCCAAGAACGGCGGCCACGTCTGAAGCCGTCAAGCATTCGCGCCGAGCCGCGAGCCACTGCTCGCGCTTGTCGTGGATAATGGCGGCGCTCACGGTTGGATCTCCCCCCATTGCACGCACCCGAACTCGGCGTCGGTTATCACCCTTGCTTCCGTGGCCGGGACGGTGAGCTTCGCCTCGCGGAAAACCGCATGTCCGTCCTTCGTTCCGAAGAGGACGCATTCGCCCGGCCCGAGCCGGACCACATCGAAGGGATGCCACCAGCGGCAGCTCCGGCAGCGACCGAGGAAAGGGCTCTCATCCATTGCCTACCGCTTGGCCCGCCGCCGTCCTCGCCGGATCCCGGCGGCGCGGAGTTGCCGATCGATCTCCCTGCGCTGTGCCTGTGCCTTCAGTTCGAAGACGAGCGCCTTGCGGGCGATCTTCTGGCGTTCGGCGATCGCTGTCAGCCGCTCCTGCAGCCGCTTTGCGGCCGTGCGCCCATGCGCGGTCCGTCGCTTTCTTCTCGCCATGTTCATCAATCCTTTCAGGGGGTGGCCCTACTTCGTCTCTTCGCTGCGGGTTGGCCCACCAGCCGACATCTCGGCCTCTGCTTGAAACGGCTTGATGACGGATGCTCTGATGAGTCGAAGCTGTCCCTCATCGAACCATTGGATGTCGCGGAGACTTCCGTCCTTGGTTGGCTTTTCAGCTTGAACACCGAGACGCCTGCATCCATAGAGCCAGTTCGTCTCCCCCGTGACGATGCCCACAAAACCGCTGATCATGTCTTTTGCGCGATCGCCCAGCCCCACGAAATGCGTCTGCTTCAGTCTCGCCATGTCTACCTCCTGCTGTGACTGACCGTGACCCGCGACCGTGCGCGCCAACGCGCCTGCTCCATGTCGAGATCGATGGCGCGCAGCCGTTCGGCTTCTTCGCTCGCCTTCTCGAACTCGCGCGCCGCGGCGAGCGCGTGGCTCATTGCTTCTCGGGCCCGCGGGCCGCCGTCGCCCCCGTGGTAGACGAGCGCGTTGAGGGCGGCGTCTATCGTGCCGGGCTGTTCTATCCTCACGAGAAGACCTTCGTCCATCGAATCCTGGGCACACGCTCAAGCCACTCATGCACGGGCGTCGCTAAGCTGATCCCCGGTTCCACGTCGTAGCTACGTTCGAGTTCCACCGACTTTCCAGTTTGCGTCTCGAAGGCCCGCGATTCGCGCCCGATCCTCTGGCGATAGACTGCACAATCAGTCACCCGAACGATCCGATATGGCGGGCCTTCGGGATCGAAGCGCACAACGTCGCCTGCGATCATCGGATCGCGGCTCACGAGGCCGCCCCGAGCGAGAGCCGGACGCGGCCGTTCGACGGCATCAATGCCGCCTGCCTGCGGATCGGTACCCGATCGCGGCGGGCAAGAGCGTGAAGCTGGGCGAGGATCAGCCGATGATGGGCGAGCGCCGCCTCGATCTGCGCGAACTCCTCGTCATGGCGCGCTGGTAGGCCGAAGGCGCGGGGGTCAGCCGTGTTGGCATTCATCGCGGACTTTCCTTTCGAGATAGGCGAGAAGATCGCTGGGACGCCACCGGGGATGGCTGGCTGGTCCGAGGAGGCGGAGCGGCTCGGGGAAATCGCCCGCGGCCCGGAGCCGGAAGAGCTGGGCGCGGGAGAGGCTGAGGCTGCAGGCCGTCTCCTCGATAGTGAGGAGGAGCTGATGTTGTTGTAGGCTCGGATTCGCCACGGACCCTCCGCTGGGTTCCTGGTGGGGCCTCGGCGCCGTCTGCCCTCGCAAAGCGGCGGCGCCGTGGCCCGTCTTAGGCGGCGGAACGATTCGAGAGAAAGCTCTCGAGCGCTTCGTTCACAAGAGCTGTTGCCGTCGTGCCGCGCTCCGCAGCGGCGATCTTCAGCCGCTTGACGAGCAAAGCCGGCAGCCAGACGCTCGCTTGCACCCGCCGTTCTTTGTCCACCGCCCCTGTCGTCTTCTTCTTGATTCGCACCGTTCGCGCTCCCCTGTCGCTCGACCTTTCGATCACGCTGCCCAGATTGTCAGCCAGAATCTACTGATCTACAAATCTCCTGTCAAGGGCTTTTTTTCGCTCTTGACGGTAGACTTGTAGATGTGTATATTTCAGTCAGGACGGGGAGGGAGAAGTGGCTAAGAAGAGAACGGCCCCAGAAACGCGGGTACTCTTCGGTGCCCGCATCCCGGTCGATTTGCACAAGTTGGCCCGTCACTACGCCATCGATCGAGGCATCAAAATGCGCGATGTCCTCGAGCTGGCGCTGAGGGAGTTTCTCGACCGAGAAAAACGCCGCCCAATAAGTAAGAACGAGGCCAGCAGCTAAAGCGAACGAGCCATGGTTCGCAAGCGCCTCACCCTCACCGCCGCCCACGTCGAGAGCCTTCCGGCCATCGGGGGGGATCGGACCGAGTACCTAGACGTGATCGTCCCGGAGCTGGCGCTGCGCGTGTCGCGGCACGGTTCCCGGACGTGGTCCGTGCGGTTCTGGCAGGGGCGGGGCCGGGCCGGGCGCCGCGCCGTCCGCGTCACCCTGGGCCCCACGAGCCGCCTCGGCCTGGCCGCCGCCCGCGCCGAAGCCCGGGCCATGCTCGAACGCGTCTCCCGCGGGCAGGCAACCCAGCCAGAGCGCGGCCTGACGGTCAACGGCCTCCTCGGCCGCTGCCTCGACGCCCTGGACCTACGGGATACGACCCGCCGGGAATGGTCCCGGCTCGCGCTGGTAGAGATCGGCCCCGCTCTGGGCTGCAGGCTGGCCGCAGAGGTGCGCCGGTCGGACGTCCGGCAGTGGGTCCGGGACGTGGGGGACCGGTCGGCCTGGACCGCCAACCGGGCCTTCGAAGTCCTCCGCCGGGCCTATTCCTGGGGCCGCCGGGAGGAGCTGCTCGAGGCCTCCCCATGCGACCTGCTGGGCCGACCGTTCCCCGAGCCCTCCTCCGATCGCGTCCTCTCCCGGGACGAGCTCCGGCGGCTTCTCGGGGCCCTCGACCGGGGCATGGCCGAGAATCGGCCGTACGCCGACGCTACACGGATGCTCCTTCTGACCGGGGTCCGGCGGGAGTCCGTCCTCGGTGCCAGGTGGGAGGAGTTCGAGGCCTTGGACGACCCCAGGGAGGCGCGCTGGGTCGTGCCTGCCGCCAGGAGCAAGAGCGGCCGGCAGCACGTCGTGCCACTCTCCCCGGGGGCTCTGCGAGCCGTCCAGCGCCGGCTCGAGGCCGCCCCCGGCGCGCACCTCTTCCCAGTGGGCGGGCGGCGGGCGGGGCACGACGAACCCATGACCTGGTCCTCCGGCTGGGTCGGCTGGCTCCGGGAGGAGATGCGGCCCCTCGACGACGAGCTCCAACCGGGCCGTCTTGATCCGCGCTGGACCATCCACGGCCTACGCCACACGATCGCCACACATCTCGTCGAGGACCTGGGCACGCCGCGGGACATCGTGTCGCTCATCCTCGGCCACGCGCTCTCGGGGCCGCGGGTAACTAGGGTCTATGATCGGGCCGAGATGCTGCCTGAGAGGCGATCAGCCTTGGAGCGATGGGCCGAGTGGCTCGAGCGGTTGGCGGAGGAGGCGCAGAAGGCACGGATCCTGCCGATGCGCCGGAGCCTCGCTGGGGTCACACGCGGGGTCACACATGGGCCTGTTATTCCGGACCGTGGCGAAAGGAGTTAGGAGGTGGATTCAACGCTGACGCGGAGTTGCGAATACGGCGAGCGACGGCGGGATGCCATGAAACAGATCGCTCATGGTTGTGGCCCTGGAGGTCGCGGGTTCGAATCCCGTCAGCCACCCCAAGTTAGAGAAAGCGGGTATCCTCCGGGGGTACACCGGGGACACACGCCCCGAAAGGAGTAGGCCCATGTCGATCCTCTGGTTGGTCATCGGTGCCCTGATCGGCGCCTATGCAGCGCAACGCAAGGGCTTCTCGATGCTCGGTGGAATCCTTGGAGGTGCGCTGCTGGGCCCGCTGGCCCTGCTCATGTTCTTCGTCTCGGGCGTCTCGCGCGGTGACAAGCAGAAGAAGTGCCCGTGGTGCGCCGAGTGG
>DATEAV010000263.1:0-25316 GCA_035288185.1 Anaerolineales bacterium
GACCTTCGCCCAGAAGCTGGGCAGCGAGCTGCGAGCCCGTCTTGCCTCCCCCGACAACGATCACTTTCATGGCTACGCTCCCTCCCCGAGGCCGAGGAGCATCTCAAACCGGCTCATGGCCCTGGCGTGGACGGCGAAGTGCAGCCGGTCGCCCTCGCGGAACTCCGATCCGAGGACGGGGATCTGGGCTTCTCCCTGGCGAGTGATCGCCACGACACTGATCTCGCCGGGGATGGTGACCTGATTCACCATCCGGCCGACCAGCCGCGGGGGAGCCTCGATTTCGATGAGCGCCACCTCCCCCTGGCCGAAGGTCTGGACGGCGTCGAGATCGGCGTGCGTGATCAGCTCGTAGATCCGCTCCGCGCCCCAGTTCGTAGACGAGATCGTCACCAGGCCCAGGCGCTGGTAGATCTCCGCTCGGCGAGGATCGAAGAGGCGGGCCACAACTCGAGGGACGTGGTAGATGTTGCGGGCGATGCGGGCGGCGATGATGTTGGCGTTATCGGAAGAACTGGTGGCGGCGAAGGCGTCGGCGTTCTCGATCCCGGCCCGCAGCAAGACCTCTCGATCGAAGCCCACCCCCACCACGACCTCGCCGCGGAACTTCGGGCCCAGCCGATCCCGCACTCTCTCGTCGGCGTCGATGACGACCACGTGATGACCCTTCTCATCCATTCTCCGGCTCACCTGCTCGCCCACGCGCCCGCAACCCATAATGATGACCCGCATGCCTGCTACCCTCCTGCGGGGGCCCGCGAGGGGCGGAGCCCGCGCCAGATGAATCGACCTAGCCGGTCGACAAAGTAGAGCGTCGGCGCGAAGAGCACCAGACCGGCCCAATATGCCGGCGGAATCGGGTGGAGCTCGAACAGCTCTCTCACAGGTTCGAGGTAGATGATCGCCAGGAGCAGAACGATCTCCGCCGCGATCCCCGCGAGTAGAAATCGATTGCTGAGGAGCCGGTGGCCCCGGCCGTTCCCGTTCTGCCGGCGACAGGCGAAGGCGTTGCCCACCTGAGCGAGCACGACCCCCGCCAGGAAGACCGTTGTAGCCAGGCGGTGCACTTCGCCGAGGTCGAGGCGGAGGGGGTTGGCCGCTTGCAGCCAGGGGAGAGCGGGAAGGTGGATCACCTCGCCAAACCCGAAGGCGAGATAGGTCAGGCCGTAGCCAAGGTAGCAAAGGGCGGCCTCGAGCAGGCCGAGCCAGAGGAAGGCGCGTCCCAGGAGCGCGCCGTCGAGCAGGGGCCGGCCGCGGCGGCGGGGAGGCCGATTCATCACATCAGGCTCCGGGCGTTCGGCGCCCAGCGCGAGGGCTGGGAGGAGATCGGTGCCGAGATCGATAGCCAGCACGTGGCTCACCGAAAGAGCCAGCGGGATCTCGAGCGCGGCAGTGAGAAGGAAGGGGATGATCTCGGGAACATTGCTGGCGAAGGTGTAGGTGATGAACTTGCGCAGGTTGGCGAAGACGGCCCGGCCCTCTTCCACCGCGCTGGGGATGGCGGCGAAGTTGTCGTCGGTCAGGATGATATCGGCGGCCTCTTTGGCTACGTCGGTGCCGATCTTTCCCATCGCGATCCCGATGTCGGCCTTGCGAAGCGCCGGAGCGTCATTCACTCCATCGCCGATGACCGCCACCACCTCCCCGCGCGCCTGCAGGCAGTCGACCAGCCTCAGTTTGTGATCGGGGGCCATGCGGGCGAAGATCACCTCCGGGGTCTCGAGCTTGGCCGAGAGCTCACCATCGCTCATCGCCTCCACCTCGGCGCCGGTGAGGATCAGCGGCTGCGGGCCGGTCACCATCCCGATGCGGCGCGCCACCGACTCGGCCGTCAGGCCATAGTCCCCCGTGATCATGATCAAGCGAACGCCCGCACTGCGGAACCGCTCGATGGCCCCGGCGACCTCGGGGCGCGCCGGATCCATCATTCCCACGAGACCGAGAAAGGTGAGATCCTGTTCCACCCGTTCGGCCGTAAAGCCGCCGGGGGTGCGGGGAGGCAGATCTCGCCGGGCCAAAGCGAGAACTCGCAACGCCCCGCGAGCGTATTCGTCGTGGACGCGCAGGATTTCGCGGCGCACGCCTTCCTCAAAGGGGACGACCTGCCCGTCGATCTGAATGCTCGAGCACAGGCCCACCATCTCCCGCGGAGCCCCTTTGACGAATGCGGTCGTCCCCACCTCGTTGCGGTGGATGGTGCTCATCCGCTTCCGCCGGGCCTCAAAGGGGATCTCGTGGATGCGCGGGTAGGCGGCGACCGCCGCGGTCTCCTGGACGCCCCCCTTCATCGCCAGAGCGCGCATCGCCGCTTCCGTCTGATCGCCCAGGCAAGTCCAGGTGGGGCGCTCCGGGGTGGGCGGGATCAGGCGAGAGTTGTTGCAGAGCATGGCTGCGGTGAGCAGAGCATCCACGTCGGCCTGAGAAGGCCCGCCGTGGAGGTCGGGCGTGAACGAGCCTTTCGGCTCGTAGCCGGTGCCGCTGACGTGAATACGCTCGCCTCCCGCCCAGATCTCTCGGATCGTCATCTGGTTTTCGGTGAGCGTCCCGCTCTTGTCGGTGCAGATCACGGAGAGATCGCCGAGCGTCTCGACGATGGCCAGCCTCTTGACGAAGACAGACTTCTGGGCGAGGCGCTGGACGGCGATGGCCAGAGAAAGCGTGATCGTCGGCGCCAGGCCTTCGGGGACGGCCGCAACGATGATCCCGATAGCCAGAAGGAAAGCCTGGAACCTGGAGAAGGCCAGCTCGATGCTGGCGAGGGCGAATACGGCCACTCCGACGGCGACGGCGACAATCGAGATGCGCCGTGTCACCCGCCGCATTTCTTTCTGCAGCGCGCTGGGTTCCTCGCGCACGGCCTGCGTGAGGTGGACGATCCGGCCAAACTGGGTGGTCATGCCGGTCGAGTGGACGACGGCCCGGCCGGTTCCCGAGACCACCGAGGTGCCGGCGAAGACCAGGTTTGGCTGCTCGAGGGCGGAAAGATCGTGGCGCAGGGAGGCTTCGGCAGAGCGCCTGGCCGGCATGGCCTCGCCGGTGAGGGTCGTGTTGTTGACGCGGAGCCCGAACTCCTCCACCACGCGGGCGTCGGCGGGGATGTTGTCCCCCTCCGCCAACACCAACACGTCGCCGGGGACGACCTCGGCGGCCAGGACCTGGCTCTCCTTGCTATCCCGCAGGACTCGGGCGTAATGGGGGAGGAGATGGCGCAGGGCTTCGAGCGCTTTCTGCGCCCTGTACTCCTGCCAGAACGAGAAGACCGCGTTGACCAGCACAACACCCCAGATGGCCAGGCCGAGGACGGGCTGCCGGCTGATGAGGGCGAGGGCGCCGGCGGCGAGGAGAAGGAGCGCCATAAGGTGGGTGAGCTGCCCGAGCAGGGCGCGCCAAACCGGGATAGACGGAGCTTCGCTCAGGGTGTTGGGGCCGTAGAGGCGAAGGCGTTCCGCCGCCTGCTGGTTGGTCAGACCCGACGGAGTCGTCTCGAGGTTGTCGTAGACCTCGGCCGAACGAAGTGCGTGGAGGGGGTGGGAATTCATGCCTAACCGCGCCTGAGGGCTCTCGAGCTTGATAGATCGCCAGTCGGCGCGGTCCCCTTATCTATTCCTTGGGCGGGGCCTTTGTCTCTTTCGGGGGCCCGCCCAGGCGCGGTTTGCTGTCCTCGCGGGCGGCGAGGTAGAGATCGAGAGGAGTCTGTCTCTCACCAGACGCGGTCTGGATCGCCTCCTCGTACTGGCCGGCCGCCAGAGGCTTCTCATAGCGTACAGGGCGGCGGACGCCAAACAGCTCCCAGAAGCGGGAGATGGCGACGAGAAGCGCATAGCGATACTCCTGGGCTCGGAGGGACTGCCACTCCACAATCGAGCCCATGGTCCCCCGAACTCTGGCCTTCTCGCGGATGATGCGGCGGATCTGGCCCGGCTCGCGGTAGCCGATCGGAGAAAGGAGGATGGCATGTGCCATGAGGATCAGCAGGCTGAGCGAAACCAGGACAAGCCAACCTCCCTCAGCCCACTTCCCGATAATCTGCCCTAAGAAGACCGCCACGCCGAGGGTCAGGGCCAACGTCGCGCCAGCGAGGCCAACGCTTCGCCTCCATCCCGGGCTCTGCCCCTGGATGTGGCGCCGGATCGCCCAGGCCATCGCAGAGATGGGAAGGAACACTCCGACGCCGTAGTAGGGCATGGCCAGCGATGTGCGGCCGCGGACGAGAAGCTGAATGGCCACCGCGGCAATGAAGGCGGCCGTGACGGGCCGGGTGAACGTCCCTTTCGGATTGCGGTAGACGACGACCTCGGGGATTTCGCCAATGGCTACGTTGCGCCAGCCCATGGCCTGCAGATCCTGATATGCCGTCATGGAGGCGGCGGCGAGCATGGCGACCGCCAGGATCTGGTAGGCCCAGTACAGGACCGTCCCACCGGGGATCTCGCCGAAACCGATGAAAGCCAGGTTGGCGACGAGTGACCGCCCGAGCGTGCCGTCGTAGGCGTTGAAGTGGATGGCGAACCCGGCCAGGAAGAGCGTTGTCAACCCGCCGTAGAAGAGGAACGCTGTCTGGACCATCCGCCCGATCCCGGATCTTCCGCTGTAGAAGTGCCACAGCCCTTCGAGGCGGTGAAGATGCTTCTTCCCCCATCGGATCAGCCGGGTATCATCATCGATCACGAACTGGATCCCGTTCGACATCGCCTCGAGGCCGCTCAGGGCCACCATACCCTTCATCGATGCCGTGAGCATGTGGTAGAGGGCCTGAAGGGGTGTTGCCGGCAAGACGGGGTCCACGGTTGCAACCGGAGGGACGTGCCTTGTCAGCGCCACGAACAGTCCGACAGCCATCGTGAGGGTGAGGAAAAGGAACACTCCCAGGAGCGTGAACACCACCCGCGCGGATTCCCCCCGGCCTCGGATGGTGAGGTACCAGGTGGTGAGGGCCAGGAGAGCCCCAAGCCCGAAGTGCCAAACCCAGTCGATCCCATATGCGTTGGCGAGCGAGAGCAACTGGTCGACGCCGGAGAGGCTCGAGACGACGATCGTGAGGACGTAGTCCTGAATCAGGACGACGGCGACGATCAGGCTGATGCTCGGCCCGAGGTAACGCATGGAGGCTGCAAACGAACCGCCCCCTTCATTGAAGATCCCGAGGGAATACATGTAGAGGGCGCCGAAGACGAGGTTGGCGAGGGCGATCACTGCAACGGCGATGAACCCGTAGCGCTGCAGCCCATACGGGTGCAGCGCGCTCATCAGCTCCCCGGTGGCGTAGTAGTACGACGTGAAATAGTCGACGCCAAAGAGGGCGACGGCGGCGGCGAGGCCGATCTGCCCGGCGCCGTGGATGTGGGCATCTTCCTCCCGCTCCCGCGGCGCCGCCCGGTAGGCGATATATGCGAAGGCAATCAGAAGGAAAACCGACAACATGGAGATGACCGATCCTACCGGGACGCCCCTGGCCGGGACGGATCGAGGAAGGCCGCTTCCAGCATCCGGAGCTCTTCCGCCAGGTGAGCGCGGGACGAAGGGCTGAGGCGGGTGTCCTGGGCGACCTTGGCCTGTTCCTCATGCGCCGCGCGCACGACGAAGGCGGGCACGAACATGATCCGCCCGGCGGGTATCACCTCGAAATCGCGCGTTCGCACCACCAGGTCCTGATCGTCGAAGTAGGGCAGGCTCAGGCTGAGGCCGCGGTTGAGGTCGCCGGCGCGGGCGCGGCGCTGAATGGTGCGGATGATTTCGCGTGTCTGGTAGCGGGCGAAAGCCCGGCCTTGATTGACCAGCTGGCCGAGCATCCCGTACCGCTTGCGTTGATATTCGTCGTCGGCGACGATGTACGGGGCGAGAGAGACGGCCGCGTGGAGGATGGAGAGGAAACGCTGCATCGAGGCGACGTGCGCCTCGGCCTCGGCCAGCGAGCCCACCAGGAGGCGGTCGTCCTCGTCGAACGCCACCCACTGAGGCAGGTAGAAGCGCCGCGCCGCGGGAACGTAGGGGACGAGCAGCTCGCCGCGGCCTGCCTCCTCCGCCCCCTCCTCGACGATGGCGTCGGTGCTGGCGGTGATGGCCGACTCCGGCTCAAGCCCCTCATCCACCGGTTCGTTGGGAATGCCTCCGTCCGCAGGCTCGTGGTAGCGAACGTTGCGCCCTGCCGGCAGCATGTCGTAAACCATGTGGATCACGCCGGCATAGCGGAGAAGCATGGCGCTCGCGGCCACGGCCGGGTCGTCCGTCTGGGTCAGCTCCGCCAGGCGTTGGCGGATGGCGGCCCGCAAGTCGCCATGGGTGAGGCGCCCCACCAAGCCACCGGCCATCTGCTCCCGGTGCTCCGCGGGAACGGACACCGGCGCCCCCTCTCCCTGATCGGCGGCATGCACGACGACCTGATCAGGGAGACTAAAGCGCACCTGAGGAAGCCTTTGCTCGACGGCCCCCGAGAGAGCGTTGACCTGGGCCTCCAGGAAACGCTGGATGCTCCTGGGCTGGGCGTTAAAGAGCGCCTCGCTCGCTTTCAGCTCATCCCGCAAGGTGCCGTCGGTGATGGCAGAACCGCCCAGGCTCGCAGGGAGGCTGCGGCCAGAAGTCGGCTCGATCTTCTTATCCATGTTGGCTCACTCATCGGCTGTTCGTGGGCCGGGTCTTGGCCCTTCGCTGTTCACTCGCCCGGGCGGTGGCGCCTGCCGTGAGGCCGCTCCGTGACCGTAAAGGGCGCCGCGCCGGTGGATTGTACCTCATTCGGATGCGCCTCCCGGGTCGCCGGAGGTTCCGTCAAGCGCTGGAAGTCGGATGTAAGTTCCGCCGGAGTGATTCCCTGATACGATGACGGCGCAAACCGCACCCGGGTGGGCGCCTGGAGGCAATACCACACCGGATGAGTGAGCAAATAGCGCCGGTCCCCTCGTGGCTCCCGGCCTGAGCTCCAAACCTCGGTCAGTCGTCCTCAGGATGCCTTCGGGACGGTTTGCTCTCCTCCTCCAATGAGCTCCCTCCGGGGAGCTCATTGGACTCTGCCCGCTCTGACCCGGTTGCACCCACGTCGCAAAGGGATCCGCCTATGGTCTCATCGGCATAGGAGGAAGGGCTGGTTGCGCCCAATGCCCATTATGGTACACTACCCTTTGCTTTACTCCGGGGAGAGGGCCCAATGGCTGACGAGCCAAAACGAGTCGTCTGCATCGAAGATGAGCCCGAGATGATCGACCTTGTCCGGCTCATCCTCGGCCGAAAGGGGTTCTACGTCATCGGGGCGAACGGGGGGATCGAAGGGCTGGAGACGGTCCGGAGAGAGAAGCCCGACCTGGTCCTGCTGGACCTGATGATGCCCGATATGGACGGATGGGAGGTCTACCAGCAGATCAAGGCGGATTCCACGCTTCGGGAAATCCCCGTGATTGTGGTGACCGCGAAGGCGCAATCGATCGACAAGGTCCTGGGCCTCCACATCGCCAAGGTGGATGACTACATCACCAAGCCGTTTGGTCCACAGGAACTGCTGGAGAGCGTGGAGAAGATCCTGGGCATCACGGAGTAGGCATCGATCATGCACCGTGTTCTTGTGGGGCGGCGGCCTGGTCGCCCCATTTTCGTCTAGGGGGGCGATGGAACGCTGGGTTCGGGTGGTGAATGCAAGCCGGGGGGGAGCAGAGCTGCTTCTGGCCCGCTGGTGTGCCACTTTCGCCTGCCGACTGCGAGGACTCATGTGGCAGGCTCTGCCCGGGGAAGGCCGCGGGCTTCTCCTCGTCGAGCCCCGTGACAGCCGGGCAGGCACCTCCATCCACATGGCATTCGTGCGCTTTCCGATCGCGGCTGCCTGGCTCGACGGCGCTCGCAGCGTGGTAGACTGTCGCGTCGCCCGGCCCTGGAGGGTCTATGCGCCTCGCCGCCCGGCGCGCTATGTGCTGGAAGGTCCCGTCAACATGCTGGAACGCCTGGCTGTAGGCGATGTGCTGGAGTTCTTCGATGCGCCGATGGGTTAGCCTGATACTCCTGGTGGCAGGGCTGGTCGCGCCCTACGGCAACGTGGCAGCGCAAGCCTCGGGGCCCACCTACATCGTCCAGGAGGACGACACGCTCATTGGGATCGCCGAGATGTTCGGCGTCGGTCTCGAAGATCTCATCCAGGCGAATGGGATTGCGGATCCGTCCCTGATCTTCCCAGGCAGTCCGTTGGTCATCCCGGGTCTTGAAGGGGTCACAGGCGTCCTGACGACCCGCCCGATCGGCTATGGGGAGAGCGTGAGGAGCCTGGCGATTCGCAGCGGGGTCAGCGACGAGGTCCTCATCCGGCTCAATCACATCGTAAGCCCGGGACGGGTCTACGTCGGTCAACCGGTCATCGCGCCCCTCTCCGAAGAGAACCCTGCGGCGTTAGAGACGGCCACCCTCCATCTGGTGGAGCGTGGGGAGGCGGCTCTCGCGCTTGCCGTGCGCAACCGGGTCAACCCGTGGGCTGCGCTCCTGCGCCTCCCGTCGCCTGGCCGTCTTTGGGCCGTGCCTGGCACCACCCTCGTGATCCCCGGTGGAGATGCGCCGGTGAGTGCCCTCCCGGGGCCGGTGACCTCCGTATCGGTCTTGTCGGATCCGGCCGTCCAAGGCCGGACCGAGGTCATCCGCATTGACCTCTCGGCCCCGGCCTGGGCCGAAGGCAGCCTCGGCCCGTGGCCTCTCGGTTTCCATGCCCTTGGATCCGGAGATCTGGTTGCTCTGCAGGGGGTTCACGCGCTGGCCGAGCCCGGGATGTACGACCTGGGGATCCGGATCCTGGATGCCGAAAGCGGTTCGGTGCTGGATGGCTTCTCCCAGCCGGTGCGAGTGATCGATGGCGGGTATCTGTTCGATCCACCTCTCTCCGTTCCCCCGGAGACCATCGATCCCGCAGTCACCGGCCCGGAGGAGGAGCTCGTTCTCTCGATCATCAGCGCCTCGTCACCCGAGCGGTTGTGGGACGGAACCTTCCAATTCCCGTCTCTTTACACCGAAGCCTTCCCCTCGCGTTTCGGCTCGCGGCGCAACTACAACGACTCCGGCTACCTCTACTACCACACCGGCCTCGACCTTTATGGCGGCACGACCACCGAGATCCTGGCGCCGGCGCCGGGCCGGGTGGTGTTCGCCGGCCCCCTCAGCGTTCGCGGCAACACCACCTTCATTGACCATGGCTGGGGAGTCCTCACTGGCTACCTTCACCAATCGGAGATCCGTGTCGCCGTGGGCGACCTCGTGGAGACAGGTCAGGCGATTGGGCTCGTGGGCGCCACGGGCCGGGTCACGGGCGCCCATCTGCACTGGGAAATCTGGGTGGGGGGAGTTCCGGTGGATCCACTCGACTGGGTGGCAAACGCCTATCCGTGAAGCCCGCCTGCCGCGGAGCGCCGTTGACTAGGCGACGTCGAGAGGGATCTGTGGGACAGGCCTCTGGGATGCGCACGGCGATCCGCACGATGGGCGCCGGACGGCGCCCATCGTGGTTTCGAGCCCATGTTGTCGGATGCGCCCCGGGAGGGCGTGTCGCCGCGGTCGAGCGAACTGCCTGTAGTATAATGGCGGCGCTTCCCCGAGGAATCCTGCACCGAGCCTATGGCTCCCCCCACAGCACTCTTGCCCGCGGTCGACTGGACCCGCTTCGAGGTCGAAGACAGCGACCTTGAGTTTATCTACAACCTCCTCATGGAGCGCGAGAAGCCGCTCACCTCGGGCGAGATGGCCAAGGCTCTCCTCGATGAGCGACTCCGGAGGCTCGAGATCCAGGCGAGCCGCGCTCCGGTTCCGGAGCAGGCTCTCTATTGTCCGGCAGGTGAATACAGCGTGGGAGAGCTTCTCGTATTTCCTGCGCTCGGGCGTCTGTCGGGCAGAGTGGTGGGGCTGCGGCCCGGTGAAAACCCGGAACTCGGCGATTTTGAGGTGATCCAGGTCGAGCTCGAGCCGAGTGGTCCCCGCCGCGAGTTCGCCGCGAGATTGAAGCATCATCCACTGAACGAAGTGGAGACCGGGCCGCCTGCGGAGGCGGAGGCGGTGACACCCCAGGGCATCCTGGAGAAATTCGGGCGTCTCATCCAGTCGAAGCTGGAAGACCGGCTCGCTCGCACGCAAGACATCGTTCGCATCGCGGGCCGCTGGTTCCCGCGCGCCCTGCTGGCGGAGATCAACCCCGGCCATCTCAACCTCGCCGAGGCGGTGTTGGACGTTGGCGACGGCGGGCCGCTGCCCACCAGGGCCCTGCTGGAGCACGTTGAGCTCCCGCCCTCGGTCGATCCTCTCCTGGCTGAGTTTTCCCTGGACTATGCTCTCCAGGAGGATGAGCGCTTCGATGAGGTGGGACCGGCGGGCCAGGTCCTGTGGTTCCTCAGGCGCCTCGAGCCTCCGGAGGTTTTGTACCCTCCGCCGCGCCTGGCCTACAGCGAGCTGCCGCACGACCGTCACGTCCTGACGGACGAGCTCCTCCGGCTGGAACGGGAGCTGGATGATGAGTTCAGCCCCCTCGAGCCCCCCGATCGGCCTGCGGAAGAGGTGGTGTTGCCCTTGCTCTTCCCCCATTGGCGAGTGGGCGCGCTGCCTCTAAACTCCAGCCTCCTCCCGCTGTTCCCCACGGCGTACGAAGCACCCCGCATCCGCTTCATCCTCGCTGATGGCCATAGCGGCGAGGAGTTCCCTGGATGGGTCGTGCGAAATGAGCGCTATGTGTCCGGCCTCGACGAATGGTACCGGAAGTATGATGTGCCTGCGGGCGGGTTGATCCGGGTGCGGCGCGGCCGGACGCCCGGCCAGGTGATCGTCGAAGTCGCCGATCGGCGCCGGCGCAGCGAATGGATCCGCACCGCCTCCGTTAGCGAGGGGACGCAGATCGGTTTCACGATGCTCAAGCAACCGGTCGGCGCGTCCTACGATGACCGGATGATCGTTGGGCTGGTGGACCCCGTGGCCCTCGACGAGGCCTGGCTGCGCGGAGAGCAACATCGGATGCCGATTGAAAAGCTTGTGGGCTACGTCTTTCGCGAGCTGGCCAAGCTGAATCCCCAGAGCGCCGTTCACGCGCAGGCGCTCTATTCCGGCGTCAACGTCATCCGCCGGGCGCCGCCTGCCCCGATCTTCGCAGAGCTCGTCATCCGGCCGCAGTACGTCCACGTGGGAGACCTCTACTGGAGGCTTGGCGAGTCCGCCGGGAACCCCGCATGACTTCGACTGATCTCGAGAAGGCCCGCCAGCTCGTCCGCCCGTCTCTGGACACGAGGTTTCACATCGACTACCTCTGGTGGGATCGCTCCGGGTGGGAGATGGAGGTCTATCTCCTCGGCCAGCTCTGCCCCGAGCATCGGGCAGCCTACGCCGACCTGGATGCCAAGGCCATGGTGGACCATGTCGATGCGGCGACGGCAGAAGTTCGTCGAGTGCCGGGAATTCAGCATGCCCTGATTACCCACTGCGCCCGGCAGCCCGGTTACCTCACCCCTCAGACCAGCCTGGTCAACGCCGTCTTCCGTATCTTTCTGGCCAATGGCAACACTCCGCTCTCCGCCACGGAGATCGGACAGCGACTGGGCCGCCCGCCGGCCACGATCCTGCGAACGTTGTCCTCTCAGCGGGTCTATAAAGGGATCCGCCCCTACGTTGAAGGTTGACCCGCCTTCCGGTTTCGCCTACAATTCTCGATAGCCCCCGTAGCTCAACGGATAGAGCAGCAGCCTTCTAAGCTGTTGGCTGCGCGTTCGAGTCGCGCCGGGGGCGCCTGGTCTTTCGCGCCCGGACATGCCCTTTGCTCGCCCGGCCGGGCATCCCCTAAGGGGCATTGCGCACAGAGGACATCGAGGTTGGGCTGTGATTATCGGAGAACGGAGGAGGCATGGATCCGACCGTGACATGGCCGCTCGGCCTCACTACTGAGCAACTCGTGACGTATGGCATCTTCTGCCTGATGGGGATACTGACGCTCATCGTTGGCGTTCTTATTGTGACACTGGCCTTCATCCGCCGACCTCGATAGCAGGGGTGCAGCTTCCCGCGCCCTTGCTGCGTCTGCCACCAAGCGGGGGCTATTTCCGCGAAGGACTAGCGGCAAGACATCCCTCGAAAGCGCACACCAGCGCCCTGCAGTCCCGGGCCTTCTCTCGCGGATGGTGGACCTGGCACGCCAAGAGGGAGGGCTCCCCTTGGAACAGACGCGCGACCGCGCCCCAACCGAAGGGCCGGACGAGAAGGGCAATAGGAGCCTGAAATGAGCGAGCGTGACTGGTTTGCGAAGTCACATGAAATCCTGGATCTACGGCCCCTCGAGAAGACAGACAGGCCGGTGATTCTCGGGATATTGGCCAAGGCCTCGTCGGTCGTGGATCTCTGGGAAGCCGCCTGGCCGCACATCGAAACGAAGGGTTGCTTCACGCCGGCGGAGGGGGCCGACATCGGACGTTTCGCGGAAGCGATGGCCGAGTTTCGCGAAGGGAATTTCCCAGGAGGGGGCCCGCACTAGCACAAGGCGAACGCACATCCGTCGGCCGTGCGTTCAGGTCGCACCAGGGGCGCCTGCCGCCTCCGCTCCCCGGTCCACCCGGAAGCTCAAGACCTCGCCAACCGAAAACCACATTCCCCCACCTGTCCTTGAAGCCGCAGGGGTCCTCATCGCGGCCCAGTGCTCCAGGCAGCCGAGAACCTTTTCGCACGACCTTCGGCTCGCATTCATGAGTCCTTCATTCCTCCGGAGTACATTGACGGGCGAAAGGGGAGACCTCTCGCAGGAGAACTCCCCGCCAAACCAAGGAGGTAAGGAAGATGAAGAAGTGGACGCTGCTTGTTGTGGGTGTGGCGGCCATCAGCCTGGCGATCACGGGAGCGGTCTTCGCGCAGGACGAGACTCCGGTGAGCCCGCTGCGAGGCGGCCCCGGCAACGGCACGGGGATCCTGCATGACTACATGGTGGAAGCCTTCGCCGATGCACTTGGACTGACCACCGAAGAGCTCGAGGCGCGGCTCGCCACTGGTGAGACCCTCGCCGTCATCGCTGCCAATCTCGGCGTGCCGGCCGACGAGTTCCCTGCCCTCTGGCTCGAGGCGAGGCAGAGCGCTCTGGAGGCTGCCGTTGCCGACGGGGTGATCACGGCCGAACAGGCCGACTGGATGCTGAGCCGGATGCAAACCGGAAGCCGTGGAGCCGGGGCGATGGGCACCGCTGGCGCCGGTGGGATGGGGGCGATGCGGGGCCTCCGCATGGGAGCGGGCACGGGAACGTGCCCCTGGGCACAGCCGTAACGAGCCCCTCACCCTCATGGAACACAGGGCGGCGCCTCGCCCGGCGAGGCGCCGCCTGCTTGTTCCGTCGCTGATAAGCAACCTGGAATTCTCGAGAGCGGAAGATCGTTGGCATCTTCTCGCCCGCCACCGAACACGGAGCCCGTCGAGCCGCGGTCCGACCCGCTCAACAAAGAGATTCCTGCACCAGAATCGTCCCCCAATCTTCAAAGACTATTCGTCTCGCATTCATGCATTCTTCATACCCCCCGGGTATGGTTGGGTTCAGGCCGCAAAGAGGTACCTGTCGGCCGGGCGATCGGAACTGCCAGGAGGTCGTCACGATGAGTAAGTGGCTATTCGGCGTTGTCATCTCCCGCCGCATGGTGGCTCCCTGAGGGGACGCTCTGCGCTCCCTCTTCGTGAAAGCATCTAACTCTGGAGGCGAATCTGTGGACAAGTTTCTGCGAACGACGTTGATCGTCTTGGGAATCCTCGTCCTGGTGGCTGTGCTCTTCGGGCTCGGCATGCAGCTCTACTGGGCGGTGGCAAGCCCCCGCGTGGCGGCGTTCTCGCCGATGATGGGCCGGGCCTGGGGCATGCACGGGGGAATGGTCTTCGGAGGGTTTCCGTTTCTCGGGAGCCTTCTGGGCCTGGGTCTCGTGATCCTGGTCGTCGTCGGGATGATCGGCTTGGTGCGGGGGATCGGTTCGAGGACGCCCGTGCGTGCCTGCGCCCACTGCGGCGCTCCTCTTCAGGCCGGCTGGATCGCCTGTCCGCGGTGCGGCGAGAAGGTATAATCGCCGCATGAGCTCGACGATCATGATTGTCGAGGATGAAATCGAGCTGGTCCGGGTCTTGCGGGACTACTTAGAACGTGCAGGTTTTCGAGTGGAGACCGCCTTCAGCGGACCGGAGGCGGTCTCTCTCTTCCGGCACGCGCCACCGGACCTTGTGCTGCTGGATCTCAACCTCCCCGGGATGGATGGGCTGGACGTGGCCCGCGAGATTCGGCGGCACTCCGACACGCCGCTCATCATGGTGACCGCCCGCGTCGAGGAGACCGATCGGCTGATCGGCCTCGAGCTGGGCGCAGACGACTACATCACGAAGCCATTCAGCCCGCGGGAAGTCGTGGCTCGAGTGCGGGCCGTCTTGCGCAGGGCGCAAGGGGCCCCGGAGCCTCCGGCGCTGGTCCACGCCGCAGACATCGAGATCGATCTGGTCCGCCATCGAGCCTCGATCGGCGGCAGGCCGGTGGACCTCACCCCGACGGAGTTTTCGCTTCTCACTGCCCTGGCCAGGCAGCCCGGCCGGGCCTTCACCCGGCTGCAGCTCCTCGAAGCCGCGCAAGGGGAGGCTTACGTAGGATACGAGCGCACGATCGACGCCCATATCAAGAATCTCCGGGCCAAGATCGAGAAGAACCCTCACGAGCCACACTACGTCGAGACGGTGTTCGGCGTGGGGTATCGTTTCCGCGAAGGGTGAGGGGAAGGCCTCGCCCGCCAGACGGCTGTCGCATTTCCATGGCCTCACCCCGGCGCTCCCTCCATTTTCGCCTGATCTGGAAGCTCTTCCTCGCGTTCGCCGCGGTGATCGTTGTGGCTTTGGCAGCGGTCGCGCTCCTGGCCAACCAGGCGGCGGCGCGCGAGGTGCGTGGATTCATGTTCCGAGGGGGGATGAGCGACACCACTCTGCTCGCCTCAGAGCTGGCGGCCTACTATCGCGGTCGCGGTTCCTGGGAGGGCGTCGAGAGCCTTCTTGAGGGGGGCCTCCCGCCGGAAGGTGGGCGCGGGGGCATGATGCACGGAGGCGCAGGGATGGGCGGAATTATGGCGTCGACCCTGGCGCTCGCTGACGCCCGCGGAAACGTGATCGCCGGGCCCGGTCTTCCGCCCGGTACTCGATTGGGGGCTGAGCAGCTCGCAAGCGGAACCCCAATCGTCGTCTCGGGGGAGCAGGTGGGGATGCTGTATGTGGGCGGCGACCCGGAGCCCGCGCTCGGGGCGGACCTCATCGCACGCGTGAACCGCGTTGTCATCCTGGCCGCGCTCGCCTCCGGCGCGGTGGCGCTTCTTCTGGCCGGGGCGCTGGCGGTCGGGTTGCTGCGCCCGGTTCGCGAGCTGACCGATGCGGCCCAGGGCCTGGCCCGGGGTGACATGAGCCGCCGCGTTGCCGTGCGCACGGACGACGAGCTCGGGGAGCTCTCCGCCGCATTCAACCAGATGGCCCAGAGCCTCTCACTTGCCGAGCAGCTGCGCCGTGACATGGCCGCAGACATCGCCCATGAGCTGCGCAATCCGCTCGCCATCCTCCAGGCGCGGCTCGAAGGGATTATCGACGGCGTCTACCGGCCCAGCCCGGAGAACATCGAGCCCGTTCTCGACCAGGCGCGCCTGCTGACGCGCCTGGTCGAAGACCTGCGCACGCTCGCCTCGGCCGACGCGGGCCAGCTTTCCCTCGATCGCGTCCCTTGCGACGCGGCAGCGATCCTGGCGCGATCGATCGACGGCTTCCGCGACCAGGCCGATGTGCTGGGCGTCCGGCTGAAAAGCGATCTCCAGTCTGTCACCTGCGACGCCGATCCGATCCGCCTCGAGCAGGTGGTCACCAATCTGCTCAGCAACGCACTGCGTCACACCCCTCGCGGGGGTGAGGTGCAGGTCCGCAGCCGGTTGGGGCCGGCGGGGCGGTCGGTCGTGCTTGAGGTGGAGGATACGGGCGAGGGGATCCCGCAGGAGGCTTTCCCCCTGATCTTTGAACGTTTCTATCGGGGCGATCACTCTCGGTCACGATCGGAAGGCGGCAGCGGGCTGGGCCTCGCTATCGCCCGGAAACTGGTGGAAGCGCACGGGGGCAGCATTCGTGCGGGCAATCGTCCGCAGGGCGGGGCGGTCTTCACCGTTGAGCTTCCGTCTGGCAGCACGGGCTGACCAGCCCCCGCCCGGCCGAAGAACTGCCGCGCAATCTTCGATCACTCTCCGATCACTTTGACCAGGACCCGCTTGCGGCGGCGTCCGTCGAACTCCCCGTAGAAGATCTGCTCCCACGGCCCGAAATCGAGCTTGCCCCGGGTGACCGCGACGACGACTTCGCGGCCCATGACCTGACGCTTCAAGTGGGCGTCGGCATTATCTTCACCGGTCCGGTTGTGGAGATAGCGCTCGGTGGGCTCATGGGGGGCGAGCTCCTCCAGCCAGGCTTCGTAGTCCTGGTGGAGCCCGCTTTCGTCATCATTGATGAAGACCGACGCCGTAATGTGCATGGCGTTCACAAGCACAAGCCCCTCCTGAATCCCGCTCTCGGCCAGCGCTTCTTCCACCTGGGGGGTGATGTTGACAAACGCGCGGCGTGTCGAGACGTGGAGGACGATTTCTTTGCGGTGGCTCTTCATCTCGGCTTCCCTTCAGGGAAATCGCGGCGCCCGCCTATGCGGGCGACCCCCGGCGGCCCGATCAGCTGCGCTCGCCCGCCAAGGCATGCGCCCGGCGCCACGGCGGGAGATCATCCTTCTCTGCCAGCACCTCACGAAGCTCGAAGATCTGGTCGCGTAGCGAGGCCGCCTTCTCGAACTCAAGCCCTTCGGCCGCCGACCGCATCTGCCTCTCAAGCTCCTTGATCAGGCGCGAAAGCTCGTCGCGCGGCATCTGCGCCGGGGCATACCCTCGGCCAGGCCCGGGCTCCTCTTCGGCATGCGCAGCCATCTGGTCGGTGAGATCTCGGATGGCCTTGACGATGCTGACGGGCTCGATCCCGTGAGCACGGTTGAAGGCGGTCTGCTTCTCTCGGCGTCTCTCGGTCTCGGAGAGGGCGCGGCTCATCGACTCAGTGATCCTTTCGGCGTACATGATCACCTTGCCGTTCACGTGACGGGCCGCTCTGCCGATGGTTTGGATCAGTGATGTGTCCGAGCGGAGGAAGCCCTCCTTGTCCGCATCGAGGATGGCCACGAGAGACACCTCGGGGAGGTCGAGCCCTTCGCGCAGCAGGTTGATCCCCACCACGACGTCGTAGACGCCCAGCCGGAGGTCCCGCAGGATTCCCACCCGCTCGATGGTGTCGATCTCCGAGTGCAGGTAGTGCACCTTGATTCCCAGCTCGAGGAGGTAGTCGGAGAGATCTTCGGCCATCCGCTTCGTCAGCGTTGTGACCAGCGCCCTTTGGCCGACCTCGACACGGCGGCGGATCTCACCGACCAGATTGTCGATCTGGCCTTCGACCGGGCGCACCTCGACCTGGGGATCCACCAGGCCGGTGGGGCGGATGATCTGGTCCACCACTTGCGAGGCCCTCTCCAACTCGTAGGGCCCGGGAGTGGCCGAGGTGTAGATGATCTGCCCCGTGCGGGCTTCAAACTCCTCGAAGGAGAGCGGCCGGTTGTCGAGCGCGGAGGGCAGGCGAAATCCATACTCGACGAGGACCTCCTTACGCGATCGGTCGCCGCCAAACATCCCGCGAATCTGGGGGACCGTCATGTGGCTCTCGTCGATCACGAGCAGATAGTCCGGAGGGAAGTAGTCGATGAGCGTCCAGGGAGGCGATCCGGCCGGCCGCTGATCGAGGTGCCGTGAATAGTTCTCGATGCCGGCGCAATAGCCCACCTCGCGCAGCATCTCCAGGTCGTAGCGCGTCCGTTGCTCGAGGCGCTGCGCCTCGAGCCGCTTCTCTTTGGCCTTGAGGGCGCTGAGATGCTCGGCGAGCTCGTCTTCGATCGCGGTCAGGGCTTGCTTGAGCTTCTCTCCTTCGGTGATGAAGTGTTTGGCGGGGTAGATGGCCACCGACTCCCGCTCGGCCAGAATCTCGGCGGTCACGGGGTCGAACTCGGCGATCCGCTCCACCTCGTCGCCGAAGAACCCGATTCGAAGGCCGTGCTCCTGGTAGGCCGGGATGATCTCAAGGGTGTCGCCGCGAACGCGGAAGGTGCCCGGCCGCAGCTCCATGTCGTTGCGCTCGTATTGGCTCTCCACCAGCTGGCGCAGCACCGCGTTCCGCCGGTAGGCGGTGCCCACTTCCAGATTGAGCACCACCCTGCCATACGCCTCCGGTGAGCCGATCCCATAGATGCAGGAGACCGAGGCCACAACGATCACATCTCGCCGGGAAAGCACGGAGGCCGTCGTGCTGAGCCGCAGGCGCTCGATGTCCTCATTGATCTCGGTTTCCTTTTCGATATACAGATCGTGCCGCGGAACGTAGGCCTCCGGCTGGTAGTAGTCGTAGTAGGAGACGAAGTATTCCACCGCGTTATCGGGGAAGAAGTCCTTGAACTCCGCATAGAGTTGAGCAGCCAGGGTCTTGTTGTGCGCCATCACCAGCACCGGGCGCTTGAGGCGGGCGATCACATTGGCGATCGTGAAGGTCTTCCCGGTGCCCGTGGCACCGAGCACGACATGGTGCCGATCGCCCCGCTCGATCCCGGCGAGAAGCTTCTGGATGGCCTCCGGCTGGTCACCGGTGGGCTGGTAGGGGGCACGGAGCTGGAACTCGGGCATCTCGATCCTCGAACAGATGGGCTGGCATTCTACCATGAGCATCGGAGGGGTTGGGTCACAGGAAGGGCGCCCGGGCTCCTGGGCCCGCGTGCCTCAGAGCTTGTGAACGAATCTCCGAGCGATCCTCGGGATCCATCTCTGCGGTTGAGGCATTCTGAGAAGGACCTGCCGGGGGAGGGGAGGTTGATCTAGGGAGTGGAGGGGGCGGCCAAGCCGCCCCCTCCCTCCTTAGACCTCGTCCCCCCTCTCTGTTTTCGATCCGCGCGCGGGAACGGGCGTGGCAAGCAGAGCCCCAATGGGGCGCTGCACGAAGGGGGGATGGGGGTGAGGCGCGCGCCTATGGGTAGCTGATCCCGCCCGGTTTGGCCCGAAAGGTTCCTGCCGGGAACCACTCCGTCAGGTTGATCCCTGAGACGGTCTGGCCGCCCTCGACGACGAGGGTCCGCAGCGAGGTGCCGTTGGCATAGGCTGCCTCCAGGCCGGAGGGGGCGTAGGCTACGATCTGATACCTCCCGGCGGGGATTTCCGAGAAAGCAAAGAACGACTGATTGGTCGCTGTGCCCACCCACCACCAGTACCCCGTGTCGATGTTGAAGGCCACGACAACGAGCTGGGGTATGCCCTCGCTCGGATAGCCGAGGTTGCCCGTGATCCCCCCGGGAATGGAGGAGGTCGCGGGAGGCGCCGGAAGGGTCGAAGTCCGCGTGGGAGTGCGGGTGGCAAGAACGACCCCGGGAGGCAAGGGAATGCCATCTTGCGGGCCATACCAGTCGCACAGATCGATTCCTTCGGTCAACGTCCCTTCGGCGACGGTGAAGGCGATCAGAGTGTGATCGGTGCAGCCCTCGCCGAGACCGCAGGGGACGGCGAGCGTATAGGCGCCTCCAAGGAAGTAGTCCGGCATCCAGGCATAGGCCAGGTAGGTCCCCGGAGGAAGGGCAACTTCATAGAGTGCCTGCCCGGCCTCAATCTCGAGAGTGCTCACCTCTCCGGTTCGCATATTCTGGAAGTAGGCCGTCATGGCGGGGATGCCTTCCGAGGGATAGCAGACTCTGCCCTCGGCCCCGGCCGGGCCTTCCGTCGGGGGCGGGGCACCGGTTTCGGAAGGAGGCGCGAGAGTGGGCGCCGAGGCCGTGAGGGTGCCGGCCACCATGGTGTAGACGCCATCCCAGTCCGGCGTCGCAGGTGGCGGTAGGTTGCACGCGGCGGCAGCGATCGCCAGGCCGGCGAGAGTCAGGGCGGTGAGATGGCGCATGCGTCCTCCCTTATTCGGTGGCTCCGTCGGTGACATAGATCGGATTGCTGAGGATCCAGGTTCGGCGGCGGCCGCGGAAGTCGGCGGCTGCCTCCAATCGGTAGACGCCCGGCGTTTTGACGGTTTCCACGATTGACTGCTGATCGTACACCTCGCGGATAACCTGCCCGTCACACAGCAGGCGAATGTCGGCGCGTTGGGGAAGCCACGCCTGAAGCGTGACCGCCGGATGGGCCGGGATGGCGTCGCCCATCAGCACGGTCTGGTCCTTTCCTTGCGCGGTAAACCGGAAGCCCCTCGTCGGCGCGGGTAGGTCATAACCGACGAAGCAGTGCCCCTGACGAAGGCTGGCGTAGATGCTGAGCCGGTCGGCCGCAGTGTCTCCGGTTAGCGGTTCGTTGGTGAGGACGTGGGTGTTCACCGCCCGGAAGAGGAACTCGTAGGGAAAGACGGTGGCGTGGAGGGGACCGGCCCGGATGTTGAGCGCGTGGGCGTCAGACCCGCCGATGGCCACGACCCGGCGCCCCTGGGCCAGCAGCCGGTCCCATTGCCGGATTGCTTCCGGGAAAGGCCCGCGTGCGATGCGGGGCGGGTTGTAGCTGTAGAAGAGGCCGGCCGGGATCGAGGTCAGACGCGCCTTGAAGTCGCTCATGAAATTCCAGATCTCAATGCCGGTATATCCCCGCAAGCCCCAATCGACCCACGAGAGATCTTCCTGGCGAAACTTGGGGGCGGCCGGATCCACCGGATGGGCGAAGAAGGCCAGGCCTCCCAGGCGTGCGACCTCATCTAGGAGTCGCTGGGGTTCGGGAGCAAGCCGGGCGAGCTCCCTCTCGGCCCCAAGGACGAGCAAATGGTTCTTCTGAGGGACACGCACCTGATCGTGGATTTCTTCCCCAACCAGGAGGAGCACGCGCTGATCGCCATCGTAGCGGTACCCCTCCACACCCTCGACCCAGACGTTGTGGTCGGTGACCACGACGAAATCCAGGCCGGCGCGCAGAGCCGCATCACCGATCTCGTCATGCGTCCCCATTCCGTCGGAGAAGGGAGTGTGCATGTGAAGATTGCCAGCGTATTCGTAGATCAAGCCGGCCTCGATCGAAGAGAAGTCTGGCTCAGAAGCTGGCGGGGATGGGCTCGGCCCTTCGCCGGCGCCCGGCGTCGGCGGGAGTGATCAGCTGCGTCCCGCTTTGCGCGCAAACGGCGATCAGCTGCTGCCGTTGTCCCGGGCTGAGGGGGGCCAGGTGGGTGACGACCATCCGCAGACGCTCCTCGAGAAGACAACGGATGAGCTCTTTCCACGCCGGCCCGGCCGGAAGCCGGTCGACAAGCACAGAGACATCTTCCGGATTGAAAGGGCCGATTAACGCCTCGAGGTCGCGCAGGAACCCGTCGTCGCTCCGAAGCCAGCGGAAGGGCCGCCTCGGCTCCCGGACCTCGAGCGGGTGGCGCTCGATCTGGTAGACAACAATAGGCTGGACCACGGCTGCGCTGGCCATCCGGCGTTCCCTCTCCCTCCGGGCCGATCGAGCTGAGAATATCACAGACTGGCCCACCCGCGCAATCCGGCGCGTGGGGCCAAGAACCGGGCGACCAGCCGAGACCATCCGTCGCGTACAGGGATCGCTTGCGGTCGCCGTAGTCACGGCGGCGTGCTCGGGTCCTCCGTCATCCGGCACCCTGCCCGGCCGCTTCGAGGGGGAGGCGCCGGATCGGCGGAGCGTGAGGTTGGCCGCTGCCCGGGTTTATAATCCGACGACCGGAGGCCAAATGACACCGAGATCGGCCCCTGCATTGGCGGCTCTGCTTGGCTTCGTCTTTTCTGCCTGCGCCTTGGCTCCCACCGGCCCGACCCCATTTTCCTCCGGCTCCCCTGACAACGCCGCAACCCTGACGGACCCCATCGGGCTCGTCCAATCTCCGGCACCCGCTGAGACAGCGGAGACCGGGTGCAATCCGATCGAGTGCCTGGTATCCAGCCCGGAGCCCGGGGCGCCGGCGCCCACCCAAGAGGCATTCCTCCGGCGCCGGGTTCTCCTTCCCACTGCCGATGAGATCCTGCGACTGGCAAACACAGAGAGGGAGGCGCTCGGCCTGACTTCCCTCTCGGCCTCCGCCACCTTGATGAACCTTGCCTTCGGCCGCTCGGAGGACATGGTCGCACGGAGCTACTTCGCTCACACCGATCCTGCGGATGGCCATCTGGTCGCCGAGACCATTCTGATCGGCGGTGGGTATGCAGGGAGGCTGGGGGAGAATCTGTTCTCCTACAACGGACCGCTCGGCGATTTGGCTCTCGACGCCCTAGCGGCCTGGATGAGCAGCCCGGAGGAGAGATCGCTGATCCTGGATCCGACATTCTCCCTCACCGGCGTGGGCGTGATGGGCGACGGGGCGCGATGGACGGTTACGCAGCTCTTTGTGGAGAGCGGCCCGGCGGAGAGATGTGATTGTGAACAACCGTGATGCGGCCCAGGTCTTCTACAACATAGCCGATCTTCTCGAGATCAAAGGCGAGCAGATCTACAAGGTGCTCGCCTACCGGCGGGCAGCGGAATCGATCCTATCGCTGGGAAGGGACCTCCGCGGAGTCTGGAAAGAGGGCGGGCTCGAGACCATCCCCGGAGTGGGCAAGGCAATCGGCGCCAAGATCGATGAGCTGTTGCGTACGGGGAAACTGGGGTTCTATGAAGAGTTGAAGGCGGAAGTGCCGGCGACGCTCGCGGAAGTTCTGCGGGTGGGGGATGTGGGCCCAAAGAAGGCCGCTCGGTTCTGGAAGGAGCTTGGCATCACAACGCTCGACCAGCTCGAGCGAGCGGCGCGAGACGGCCGGCTGCGGGGGCTTTCGGGGATGGGGGAGAAATCCGAAGCGCGTATTCTGGCCAGCATCGAGGCGCTTCGGCGGCGCCAAAGCGGCCGAATCCCGATCGGGACGGCACGCCCGATCGCCGAGAGCCTGCTCCAGCGCCTGCGGCAGGCGCCCGATGTGGCGAAGGCGGAGATGGCCGGCAGCCTAAGGCGATGGCGGGAAACCGTCGGCGACCTCGATCTGATCGTCGGAGCGACCGATCCGGACGCGGTGATGCAGGCCGTCCGCCAGTTTCCCGAGATCGCACGGATCAAAGGGCAGGGGGAGACCAAGTTCAGCGCAGAGTTGGTGGACGGGCTCCGCGTCCAGCTATGGGTGCATCCGCCGGAGAGATTCGGCACTGCTCTGCAATACGCCACAGGTTCTCAGGCCCACAACGTCCGCTTGCGCGAACGGGCCCTCGATCTGGGGCTCTCGCTCTCCGAGCATGGCTTCAAGCGCAGCGACGGGAAAGAGATCCTGTGTGCCGAAGAGGCGGAGGTCTATCAACGCCTGGGGTTACCCTGGATCCCGCCGGAACTGCGCGAAGACCAGGGGGAGGTCCAGGCGGCGAGCGCGGGACGCCTCCCGGAGCTGGTGACTCTTGAGGCTCTCCACGGCGAGCTCCATTCGCACACCGACTGGAGTGACGGGCAGAACACGATCGAGGAGATGGCCCGAGGGGCACGCAGCGCCGGCCTTTCCTACCTGGTGATCTCCGATCACTCGCAGAGCCTGGGGGTGGTAAACGGCCTCACCGTAGAGCGGCTGCGCATGCAATGGGAGGCAATCGCCGAGGCACAGCATCGGCTTGGGGACTCGATCCTGGTGCTGCGGGGGGCCGAGGTGGAAATCCGCGCCGACGGCGAGCTCGACTACCCGGACGAGATCCTGGCTGCGCTCGATGTGGTGACCGCCTCGGTGCACACCTCGCTCCGTCAATCGCGCGAGCGCGTCACGGCGCGGATGCTCTCCGCCGTTCGCAATCCCCACGTCGATGTGATCGGTCATCCGACCGGGCGCATGGTGGGAGGGCGCGATCCGGCCGAACTCGACCTGGAGGCGGTGCTGGCCGCCGCCCGCGAGTCGGGCGTGGCCCTGGAGATCAACGCCCACCCGGCCCGGCTTGATTTGAAAGATGCCCATGCACGCCGGGCCGTCGAGACGGGATGCCGATTGGCCATCAATTCCGACGCGCACAGCCCGGCGGATCTCGAGCTTCGTCCCTACGGGGTGGCCACGGCTCGTCGCGGATGGGTGGGCGCGGAGAGCGTGGTGAATGCCTGGCCTCGTGAACGGCTCCTGGCCTGGCTGGGGCAACGGGGCTGAGGGGTAAGCCGGGCCGCACCCGGATTGTCAAGACCGTGGCGCATCCTCCCGCCCCAGCCGGGGTTTCTTCTCTTTGAGGCATCACTGGCCTCGATTCCCCCGAGGAGGATCTATGCCCCGAATCGCCTTCGTCACCGATAGCACGTCCTACATCCCTCAAGACCTTATCCAGAAGTACGACATCAAAGTGGCGCCGCAGGTGCTGATCTGGGGAAACGAGCAGCTGCTCGACGGCGTCGATATCACGCCCGATCAGTTCTACGCGCGCTTAAAGACGGCCGAGGTCATGCCGACGACCTCCGAGGTGAACGCGGGCACTTTCAAGACCATCCTCGACCCGCTGGTGGCTCAGGGCCTGCCGGTGGTCATGGTGCTCATCTCGAGCAAGCTTTCCGGCACGATCAACTCTGCTCAACATGCCAAGGAGATGCTCCCCGCCGGTGCGAGGGTGGAGATTGTGGATAGCGAGGCTACCTCGATGGCCCTGGGGTTCCAGGTGCTTGCCGCCGCTCGGACTGCCGAGGCCGGCAAGTCGCTGGATGAAGTCGTTCGAGTCGCCAGGAAGGCGAAGGAGCACACCGGGGTCTTCTTCGTGGTCGATACGCTGGAATTCCTGCACCGAGGCGGCCGGATCGGCGGAGCCTCCAAGCTCTTCGGCACAGCGCTGAACATCAAGCCGCTCCTCGAGCTGCGGGACGGGCGGGTGGAGCCTGTCGAGCGCATCCGGACGAAGGCGAAGGCGCTGGCCCGACTTCTCGATGTTCTCGAAGAGCGGATCGGGGGCCGGAAACCTGTGAGGCTGTGTGCCATCCACGCCGCCGCTGAAGACGAGGCCCGGGCGCTCCTGGAAAAGGCCGAGAAGCGCTTCGGCCCGGTGGAGTCGTTCATCAGCCCAGCAAGCCCGGTGGTGGGGGCCCAGGCCGGGCCGGGGACGGTGGGCATGGCGTTCTCCTTCGGAGTGTGAGCCCAAAGGTCGCGGCACCCATCTCAAGTCACACGGTTGCGGCCGGGCCAGCGGGCCCGGCCTGCCGCGTCCAGGCGCACACGACGAGAGTCTCTCGATTTCGGAAGAGAGTGTGATAGAATCCGGACCGTTCCGACCCTCTTAGGGGATTCCGCCCCCGGGATCAGGAGGAAATGCCAGTGATCGGGAAGAAGGCGGCGAGCCGCCGTCTTC
>DATEAV010000264.1:0-3775 GCA_035288185.1 Anaerolineales bacterium
GCGGGAAGACGCGCGGAGTCGCGCGAGAGATGGCGGCGGAAGACTCCGGAGACTACGCTCGCAGAAACTGCGGGGACGCGCCCTGGCGGTGTTAACCGGAAGATCTAATCGCTGGATGGCGTGCGCGGGATGATCGTCACCTTGCGGCGATCCCCTTCCCCGACGCTCTCGGTGCGCACGTCCTGGTGATCGCGGAGCTCGATGTGGATGATGCGACGCTCGGCGGGGGACATGGGCTCGAGCGTCATCGTGCGGCCGGAGTCGACGGCCTGGCTGGCCATGCGGCGTGCGAGCTGGCGCAGCTGGCGCTCGCGTCGCTCGCGGTAGCCCTCGACATCGATGACCACGCCTTCGGGGTGGCCGAGCTCTTTGGCGACGATGAGGCGTGTGACGTATTGCAGGGCCTGAAGGGTCTCGCCTTTGCGGCCGATGAGAATCGAGAGGTCGCTGCCGCGAACGTCGAGCAGCAGGGGGCGCGACTCATCCGGCCCGTCGGCCTCTCCCCATGTGGCGCCGACACGGGCCTCGACCCCCATTCGCTCGAGGAGCTCAAGGACGATCTCACTTGCGACGCGCAGCGCATCATCGGCTTCCTCGGCCTCGGAGGGCGCGGCGACGTTTGCGGGCACGGGCCGCGAGGCGGGCTCGCCCTCCCGGCTCGGGCCGGCGCGAAGGCTGAGGCGCACGCGCGCCTGGCGCGTGCCGAGGCCGAAGAGGCCCTTACCGCCCTCGTCGAGGATCTCGACCTCCAGCGCGCTGCGCGGCAGGCCGAGCTCGGCGGCCCCGCGCTCGACCGCCTCTTCGACCGTGGGCGCGATGATCTCGATGCTCGTTCGCTGTTCCGACATGCCTCACCCTCGATAGGCTTACTTCTTCGCCGGCGCAGCGGGCGCGCCGAAGGAGAATACGTTGCGCCAGTTGACCTTGCCCATCGCCGCCGACTGGATGATTTGCAGCACGTTGGAAACGACGAAGTAGATCGCCAAGCCGGCGGCGAAGGAGTAGGAGAACCAGGCCAGGAGGATCGGCATGTACCACGACATCATCTTGCCCATGGAGGCGCCCTGCTGATCGCCGGTGACGGGCGTGGTGAGCTTGGTGGAGAGCCAGGTGGTGATGAAAACGAGGATGGTGAGAACGGGAATGCCGACGGCGGGAAGGAAAGGAAGATAGAGCCGCTCGGGCGCGCCCAGATCGGGGATCCACAGGAAGCGGTTGTTGAGGGGGATCAGGGCGGCCATGTTGGGGATGATCCCGTAGAAGTGCTTGGAGAGATCGAGGAGCGAGATAGGCGTGGCGGCCAGCGTCCGGGTGATCGACTGATAGAGGCCGATGATGATCGGGAACTGGATCAGGAGCGGCAGGCAGCCGCTGAGCGGGTTGAAGCCGATCTCGCGATAGAGCTCGAGCTGCGCCTGCTGGAGCTTCTGCTTATCGTCCTTGAATTTCTTCTGCAGGTCCTGCCACTTCTTGGAGCCCTGCAACTCCTGCATCTTCATTTGGCTGCGCGTCTGCTGCATCGTGAGCGGCAGGGTGATCAGGCGGACGAGAACGGTGAAGACGATGATCGCCAGTCCGAAGTTGTGCCCGAGGAACTGGTAGATCAAGAGCAGGGCGTTGATCATCGGGTTGAGGATGACAGTGTCCCACATGACGGCACCTTTAGGGCTCGGCCGGGATGGCCGGATAGGTCCAGCGGCGGGCGCCGGACTCGGCATCGAAAGCCGTGAGGATCACATCGCCCTGCTTGGAGGCGGTGGAGGCGACGAGGAGTTGATCGCCGGCCAGCAGCGGGTCGGTGAAGAGCCGGCTCGTGCGGCTGATCGACTGGTTCCACAGGGGGTTGCCGGTGGAGGCCTGATAGGCGTAGACCGTGCCCGACTCGGTGTTGAAGTAGATGCGGTCGTCGGCGACGGCGGGTGAGCTGGCAATGGCGGCGTCGGGCTGGAAGCGGCGGATCTCCTCGGCGCCCGAGCCGAGGCGGAGCGAGTAGACCCAGCCGGCGACGTCGCCGAAGTAGGCGATGCCGTCGGCGACCGTCGGGTTGCCCCAGATCCAACCGGTCGTCTCGAACGACCAGAGGAGCTCGCCCGTCTCGGCGTCGACAGCTCGCAGCCCCTGGCCGAACGTCCCGGCGAGCAAGACGCCGTCGGCGAGGGTGGGCGTATCGACCGTTCCGCCGCCGAGATCGGCGCGCCAGATTTCCGCGCCGTCGGAGAGGCGCAGGGCGTAGAGGTGATGGTCGATCGAAGGCAGGTAGACCGTGTCGCCGTCGACAAGAGGCGCGGCCCAGAGGGCCTGCTCGGCCTCGAAGGTCCAGGCAAGCTGGCGGCTCTCGAGATCGATCGCATAGAGCCGATTGTCGGCGGAGGGGATGAGGACAAGTGATCCGGCCAATGTCGGGGCGCCGATGATGCGCCCGGTGGGCTGGGTGAATCGCCAGAGCTCGGCGCCGCTCTCGGCGTCGAGGATGGTGACGGCGTGATCGTAGCCGCCGACGACGAGCGAGCCGTCGGGGGTGAGCAGGGGGGTGGCGTAGAACGAGCGGTTGCGGTCGGGCTCGGCGGGGTAGTGCCAGCGCTCAAAGCCGTTCGCGAGGTCGACGGCGATGACGGCGTTGTTGTAGGCGATGTAGGCGGTGGTCTCGTCGGCGGAGAGCCCAGGCCAGGAGGAGGCGGCGACGGCGCCGGTGGCGCAGCCGGAAAGCAGGCCGGCTGCGGCGACGAGGCCCAGGGAGAGAAGGATCAGGCGCTGAGAGGAGGGCATGCGGATGGGGCTCCTAAGGCACCGGGTCGTAACCGCCCGGACTAAACGGCTGGCAGCGAAGGAGGCGCCAGGTGCCCATGACGCCTCCGCGGAGGAGGCCGTACCTGGCGATGGCCTGGTAGGCGTAGTGCGAGCACGTCGGAGTGAAGCGGCATGAGTCGGGCGGGAGCGCCCGGGAGATGGTGAGCTGGTAGGCGCGGATCACGGCCATGCCGGCGAGGCGCGGGAGATTGGCGAGCGTGAAGGGCATCTCGCGCAGCGATGGCTCCTGGTCGAGGAGATCAGGCCCGGCGGCGGTCATCGGTGATGAGCCGGGCGCGCCGCAGAACGGCGGCCACAGCCTCCTGAACCTCGGGCCAGGAGGCTCTGGCCAGCGGGGCGCGGGCGACGAGGATCAAGTCCCAACCGGGCGGGATGGAGGCCAGGTGAGGCCGGGCGGCCTCGCGCAGGCGCCGCTTGGCGCGGTTGCGGACGGTGGCGGAGCCGAGGGAGCGGCCAGCGCTGACGGCGAGGCGCGTCGAGGCCAGGCCGCTGGGGGCGGTGTGCAAAACGACGAGCGAGTGGGCGTGGGCCTTGCCGCTCTGCCGCACCCGCTTGAAGTCGCTTGAGGAGGCGAGCCGGAACCTGCGGTTCATACCCGGTGCCGGCCGCCGCGCATGGAAGGAGAGTTCGGGCGGCGATCATCCGGCGCGTCTTAGGCTTTCCAGTTGACCTTCTTGACGTGCCGGTTTCGCTGGACGGTGAGGCGGTGGCGGCCCTTCAGGCGGCGGGCCTTGAGGACGGCGCGGCCGGCGCGAGTGCGCATGCGCGTCCGGAATCCGTGGACGCGGACGCGGCGTCGGGTCTTCGGCTGGTAGGTTCGTTTCGGCATTCTACATTCCCGATGGGAGATCTGAGACGAGCGGTGATTATACCAGGGTGAGGAGGGGGTGGGGAGGGGCGGGAAGTGATCCGTGATCGGGGATCAGTGGTCGGTCGGGGGACCCTGGCCTGTGCTGGTCTGGCTCTT
>DATEAV010000265.1:0-2156 GCA_035288185.1 Anaerolineales bacterium
GGGAGGCGGCGGCGCTGGTGATCAAGGGGATGGAGGGGGCCATCGCCGCCCGGACGGTCACCTACGACTTCCACCGCCTCATGGAGGGGGCCACTCTCCTCAAGTGCTCGGAGTTCGGGGACGCGGTCATCGCCCATATGGGAAGGTGATCAGTGAACGGTGATCGGTGATCAGAGATCGGTAATAGCCCCTTGGGCGCCAGGGCACCACGGCACCCAGGCACAAGTGCCCTAGAGCCGACGTGCCCTTGTGCTTAGGCGCCTGACCACTCCGCAATCGATCCCCTCGCAACCGATCACCGATCACCACTCCCGGCTCGCGTCGAATCCTCCCCCCACCAATCGTACCCAAGAGCCCAGTTGACAACCCCCGCATTCCTGTGTATACAGGTAGACAAGTAGACAGCATGATTACAGCCCTTGATCGGGCCAGCCCGATCCCCCTCTATCTCCAGCTGGCCACCCGGATCGAAGAGCAGATCCGCCGCGGCGAGATCAGCGTCGGCTCGCGCCTGCCTCCCGAGACGGCCCTGGCCCAGGAGACCGGCCTAAACCGCAACACCGTGCGTCAGGCGATCGGCCTGCTCGTCCGCAAGGGCCTGATCGAGAAGCAGAAAGGTGTGGGCAGCTTCGTCCGCCGGGGTGAGGCGCTCTACCCGGTCCATGAGCTCGGACGAATGACCAGCTTCGTCGACGACTTCGACGTCGCTGGGATCGAGACCGAAGACGTCCTCCTCGCCCGCCGCCGGGAGCGGGCCGGCACCACCCTGGCCGCCCAGCTCGGCCTGGACCCCGGAGGCCCGCTGGTGATGATCGAACGGCTTCGCATCGCCAACCGGACGCCTTTCGTGCTGGAACAGGAGTATTTCCCTTTCGACCAGTTCAGCGGGCTGCTCGAAACCGAGATTCGCGGGTCGCTCTACCGCCTCCTCGTCGACCGGTTCGGCGCCGACCTGCACCACTCCGTCCAGACTCTGCGCGCCATTCGCCCGGCCCGCGCCGTGGCCGAGAAGCTGGGCATCCGCCCCTCGGTTCCCTGCATCTTCCTGGAGAGCCTCGCCTACACTTCAGCCGGACGGTGCATCGAGGTCCTACGCTCCACCTATCGGGGCGACCGCTATCTCTTCCGAGTCGAAGCCGGACAGTATCGCCGGGAAATGGCTTATGGAGGGGCAGCCTGAGATGCGCCGATTCCTGGATGGTACAATGGCGCCCTCTTGCCTCGAAACCTGCGGCCCTCGTCGCCGGGGGCGCCGATCTCAGCCCGAGCACAGCGCAAGGAGAAATGCATGAAGCCCATCGAAGACTACTTCGTCCCCTGGCTCCGAGGCCAGAAGATGTATGTGTCCTCGCACATCGACCTCGCCTGGCGGCGTCCCGAGCTGCACCGCCTGATGTCGAACGAAAACCCGAACCCGCCCTCCCAGAAGGTGATCGACGCCATTCTCCAGTACGGCAAGGTCGCCAACCGCTACCCCGACCAGGGGTTCGCCGTCCGGGAGAGGATCGCCCAAATCAACGGCCTCCCCGGGATCGAGAACGTTCTGCTGGGAAACGGCTCGAGCGAAGTCTACGACATGCTCTGGCGCTCCTTCGTCGCTCCGGGCGAGGAGATCATCCAGCACACCCCTTGCTTCGGAATCTACAAGCTGAGGGGCGCGGTCCTCGGCGCCAAGATGATCTCGGTTCCGATGATCAACCGGGACGAGAAGCTCCTCTACGACGCCGACGGCATCCTGGCCGCTATCACCCCGAAGACCAAGGCCATCGTCATCGCCAATCCCAACAACCCCACCGGCAACTTCATGGACGAGGCCGATTTCCGACGGATTGCCGAGGCCGGGATGCCCTTCGTCGTCGATGAGGCCTACGTCGAGTATGCCGGCCTGCGCAAGTCGCAAGTGAAGCTGGTCAAGGACTACAAGAACGTCTTCATCACCCGGACACTCTCCAAGGCCTACGGCCTGGCGGGCATGCGCTTCGGCTACGCCCTCGGGGACAAGGACGTGATCATGCAGATCGCCGCCACCCTGATCCCCTGGAACGTCAGCACGATCGCCATGTGGGCGGCCCTGGCCGCCCTGGAAGACACGGCCGCCTTGAATGAGCGGGTGGAGTTCAACAACGAAGAAGTCGAGTACATCGAACGCGAAGTGG